>JAPVVU010000356.1 GCA_028571885.1 Gammaproteobacteria bacterium
CTGGGCGGTCATTCCGGCGTTGATATTCACCTGAACCGGGCAAATGCAAATGTATTATTGTCACAGGAACTTTTAACATTAAGTCAGAGTTTTGAATTTCAGATCCAAAGCTTTAATGGCGGAACCTTGCGTAATGCCATTCCCCGTGAAGCCTTTGCAACTCTATTCACATCTGATGCTGATGCAGTTATAAAATGGGTGCAGAGCCGTAATGCACAACTTGGCAAGCTGTATAGTGCCAGTGAACATCGTCTATGCCTTGCTGCTGAAAAAGTCTCCTCAGACAATAATAATGCGTTATCAAACAAACAAAGTAAGGCATTATTGAGTCTATTTGCATCTCACCCTAATGGCGTAATAAAAAATTCAGATGCTTTGCCCGGCATCGTTGAAACTTCAAATAATCTTGGCGTAATTACTTTGAACGCAGAACAGGATCTTAGCATGTTTAACTTATGCCGCAGCGCCAGTGATGAGGAACGTGATGCGCATGCACTCAGAATCTCACAATATCAGCAGCAATTTGGCTTAGAGGTCGATATCACTGGTGCTTACCCTGGCTGGCAGCCAAACCCTGAGAGCCAGTTGCTCAAGCAAGGTTTAGCCTTATATCAATCCCTATATGATAAAGAAGCGGTTATACAGGTGATCCATGCCGGTCTTGAGTGTGGCTTGCTTTCTGGTATCTACCCTGACTGCGATATGATCTCTTTTGGGCCTACAATTACAGGCGCACACTCTCCTCGCGAACAGGTGAATATTAACAGTGTGGAAAAGTTCTGGGAGTATCTAGTTAAATTTATTGCTGAATTGGCTAAAGTCCAGGATAACGTTTAATAAGCCTTTAGATTACCCAGACTAGGAATGCTGTTGCAGCCAAACCGTCAATGTTTCTTCGGGCAGGGGCTCTGTAATAAAATAGCCCTGCCCTATATCACAGCCCATTTCTGCCAGTTTTGAAAACACCCGCTGATCTTCAATACCTTCAGCAACGACTTTCATGCCAAGATTATGAGCCAGTTCGATGGTTGAGGAAACGATAACAGCATCATTTTCATTCTCCAGCATATCTTTGACAAAGGAGCGATCAATTTTAAGCTCATCAACAGGCAGCTGTTTCAGATAGGCCAGAGATGAATAGCCCGTACCATAATCATCAACAGAAAATTTTATCCCTGACTCTGACAGACTCAACATCGTTAAGCGGGCCATTTCCGGTTCCGTCATCATGGCACTCTCGGTGATTTCCAGGATCAGCATGCCGGGATCAGCACCAGTTTCCAGAAGAATATTTTTAACCTGATTAACCAGTCTGGTCTCCTGTATATTCCACACTGACAGATTAACAGACATCTGTAGTTTTATACCATCAGTTGCCCATTTTTTCTGCTGCAGCAATGATGTACGTAATACCCACAAGGTCAAAACATCAATTAAGCCGGAGCGCTCGGCAATCTCAACAATAAAATTCGGTGCAATCATACCTCGTTCAGGATGCTTCCAGCGCAGTAACGCTTCGACACCAATGATGTGAGCACTACCCAGTAATTGCTTGGGTTGATAGAAAAGCATTAACTCATTATGCTCTATGGCATAACGTAACTCCTGAATCAGTTTAAGATTCTGCAGACTGTTCTCATCATAGGCAGGATCATAGAAAACACAACCCTGTTTTTTGCGTTTGGACATGTACATAGCAACATCAGCACATTGTAATAATTTTGAGGTTTGGGTACTGTCCTGGGGATACAGTGCAATACCCATACTGGCTCCGATATATAATTCATGTCCACGGTAAGCAAATGCCGGCTTTAACGCTGTGGTGATTTTATTGATGATAAGATCCACATCATTTTTTGAAGCACCCGGCAGAACTATTGCAAATTCATCACCGCCAAGGCGGGCGATAGTATCATTTTTTCGCATGCAGGATAACAGTCGTTCACTGACCTGAACCAGGATCTCATCACCCGCATGATGACCAAGTGAATCATTAATTTCTTTAAAATGATCCAGATCCATAAAAATTACCGCAAAACTGCCGTCTATCTTGTGGGCTGATTCAATCGCCTCATCAATGCGTTTCTTAAACAGATTTCGATTGGACAGACCCGTTAGGGCATCATGATCTGCCTGATATTCAAGTGCCTGTTCACGTTGCCTGACCTTTTCCTGCATTTTTTTAAAGGCATTAACCAGTTGCTGGGTTTCCCTGATTCTGGCATTAATAATCAGATGTTCGTCTTCTATCACATCACCGGAAACAAGTGCCTGACCAACCTTTGAAATGGTTCGTAAAACAACGCGATCAAAATAGACAAAGCCCACTATCATGGCGGCAATAAAGCTCAAAGCCGCTCCCCAGAGGATAAGCACGATATTATCCGCAATGGTTTTCATTAAGCTGATATCCCTGGAAGTTGCCTGTTCAACAACGGTATCAAGATGAGTGAGTTTTTGCCACATGGCCTTAAATTCAGGTTCGATATGGTTAATCAGTAGTGGATAATCACTGCGCCATTTATTCTCTACATGCAGAAGATTAATTTTGTTAAAACCATCCAGCCATAGATTAATATCATTTTCCAGCGTCTCAGAGACATTATTGAAAAAAAGATCCAGTTTGTCTGCTTCCTCAATTTTTTTCAGTTGTGCAAAGTTATTCATCAAGGCCTGATAATACAAATTGACATTATATACGCGCCCCTCGATGGAAGGTGCACTGACTGCGCCAAAGCGAACCATAATGTAAAGCCGGAAAGAGGAAACCATCATTAGCCAGTTGTAACGAATAGTTTCAACCAGTCTGTAGATTTCCTCACGACCTTCTATATCTTCCAAACCCTGTATTTCATCAAACAGACTGGTCAGGTTGTGAGAAAATGAAACCATACTGGGATCCAGATAATCCGTCATGATTTTTAAGGCAGGATACTGTTTGTTGGCATCCAGACGAATTAATATGACCCTGTCTATCTGCAGTTTTAATTGCTGCAACTGTTCAGCCAATTGTCGTGCCAGGCCGGCATGATCGATATCTTTTAATTTTGGCAGCTCATCCAGTTTCCGGATCAATTTTCGGGTCTGCTCAAGTTGATGCGAAATCTGATGCTGTGATTTATTATCAGCAGTTAAAAGAAAAGCATCAAGAACAACTTTCGTTTCCCACAAGGCATTTTTAATATCACGATTAAGCTGGGTGACCCTATTATGCAGCAACAAATCACCAGCACTATTTTGTCCTGCAATCTTTACCTGGTATTGAGAGACTAATGAAATGATTATGAACAGTATGCTGGCAATACAGACAAATAACCCTGACCGAAAACGAAGGCTGTCAAACTGGAGCTTATACTTAGATAACATAGGATCCCTGATATACTTCTTAAGGCATGTCAATCAGACAGCTGAACCCAAACTTCCTGCCCTGACTAATGAGTGAATCCATGAATGCCTTTGTCTTGTTTAATACGCTTGTCTAATACAAAGGATAGGAAACTCAATGACACTTTACAATGTATAAACTAAATATTTTAGCATTTTGGTGCTTTAATTCAGAAAATTTGAGTCTTAGCAGGCTATGGACAATCCAGGGAAAGTGAA
>JAPVVU010000357.1 GCA_028571885.1 Gammaproteobacteria bacterium
TAGCCGTTGTTGAAATTCGCCAGCTGTTTTTAAGACTTGTCGACACTGTCGTTTATCAACCAGACTGCTGTCAATAGGCAGGTTTTGCTTATTTTGCTCTAAAAGGGCAACACGATGGGCGATGTCAGAGGTTTTCTGAGCTTTTAATATGTCTTTTTCTGTGAGCAATGCAGCCAGTGAGCAGCTCAACTCAGACAAATTAATTTCCCGGGCTTTTAAAATCATATGAGCCAGACGAGGATGAATTCCCAAAGCGAGTATATTTTTACCATGACGGGTTATTCGCCCGGTATCGTCTATCGCCTGTAGATCAAATAACAAATCTCTGGCCTGGGCAGTTGCCCCTGGCGGCGGCAGATCTAACCAGTTCAATTCATTGACATCCTGGATACCCCATTGTGCCAGTTCCAGGATAACCGGGGCTAAATCAGAACGCAGGATTTCCGCACTTTGATGTGCAGCCAGACGCTTATGCTGAGCTTTACTCCATAATCGATAGCAAGTGCCGGCACTTAGTCTGCCGGCACGACCGCTACGCTGCGCTGCAGAATCCTGGGCAATCCTTGTGGTGTGTAATGAATTCATGCCCGAACCGGGATTAAAAAAAGATTCTCTTTGCAGACCAGAATCAATGACCACAGTAATGCCTTCGATGGTTAAGCTGGTCTCAGCAATATTGGTGGCCAGGACAATTTTGCGCTGACCTGCAGGTGGGGCACAGATGGCTTGATCCTGTTGTTTTTTTGATAAATCACCATAAAGCGGGCAGATATGAATCTGTTCCGAAGAGAAAGCTTGCAGCAATTCATGTTCAAGCTGCTTTATTTCTCTGACACCGGGGAGAAATATTAAAATATTACCCTGATGCAAAGCCACTGCTTCAATGGTCTTCTGTGTGATAATTGAAGTCAGATTGCGTTGCTGAGCAGTAAAATCATTAGTGGTGGTGTTATCAGGCTGATGAATGATATCAACGGTAAAGCTTCTCCCCTGACTGCTGACGACCGGAGCATCCAGAAGTGTGACCAGAGCGCTGGTATTTAAGGTGGCTGACATGAGCAGAATTTTTAAATTTTCATTTAAAAGCGCCTGACTTTGCAGACAAAAAGCCAGTGAGAGATCGGCATTGATATTGCGCTCATGAAATTCATCAAAAATGACCAGTGCAATACCTTCAAGTTCCGGGTCTGCCTGTAATTTGCGGGTTAGAATACCTTCCGTCACAACTAATATTCTGGTTTTTTTAGTGAAACATTTATCCTGGCGAATTTGATAGCCGACAGTTTCACCTACTTTTTCACCCAGAAGATGCGCCATACGTGCTGCAGCATTGCGAGTAGCCAGACGCCTGGGTTCGAGTATAATGATTTGTTTGTCTTTGAGCCAGGGCTGATCCAGTAAGGCCAATGGCACCAGGGTTGTTTTACCCGCACCGGGTGGTGCCTGTAAGATCAGACGGTTATTTCGTGCAAGATGGTTTTTAATCTCAGGGAGTACCTGAGTGACTGGAAGATCGGACATTGTTTTATTATATCTTAGTTGGATGAGTTGCGGCGAGTAAATAAAGCCCGGCAATTGCTGAAATTGAGCTTATGAATGATTGCTATACTTCAATCTCCAAAAACAGCCTCCAAAAACAGTCTCCAAAAAAAGCCACTAAAAAAAATGCTAAAAATAGTCAAAATGTCATTTAATATCAGTTAAAATACCACCAATTTAAAATATCATCAGGGAATAATAGTAATGCAATTAGGCTTAGAACTGGCTTTGACGGGAATGGTGACTGTTTTTACCTTTCTTATCCTGCTCATTTTCTTAACATCACTGATGTCAAAAACAATCTGTGCGTATGAAAAGAAGACGCTTCAATGCAAATCAGCAGCGTCTGTTACTGCTGATGACGGCAAGATCATTTCGGATGAAATTTTGAAGACTGTTATAACAAGTGCTATACAACAGCATCGTGCAGGCAGAAAAAATGTCTAGAAAAGTTATCCTGGTACCTGCATCCATTTACTGATAACTATTTATTGACAACTATTTACTTACAACTTTTTATTTACAAGAAGCACCATGCACCATGACTAATAAAAATAAACTGGGTATAACTGATGTGGTACTGCGTGATGGACATCAATCATTGCTGGCGACCCGCATGCGAATTGATGATATGCTGCCTATCGCTGAAAAGCTGGATAAAATCGGTTACTGGTCGGTTGAATCCTGGGGTGGGGCGACGTTTGATGCCTGTATTCGCTATCTGGGTGAAGATCCCTGGGAAAGAATAAGAAAGATTAAAGCAGTGATGCCCAATACGCCTCAACAAATGCTTTTACGAGGGCAGAACATTCTTGGTTATCGTCATTATGCTGATGATGTGGTGGAAAAATTTGTTGAGCGTGCAGCAGTCAATGGGGTGGATGTTTTTCGTGTTTTTGATGCGATGAATGATCCCCGAAACTTTGCAACAGCCATTAAAGCCGTTATTGACAACGGTAAACATGCTCAGGGCGCTATGTCTTATACCACCAGTCCTGTGCACACGCTTGAACTGTGGTTAACGCTTGGCAGACAACTGCAGGATATGGGTGCTCACTCCATTTGTATTAAAGACATGGCAGGACTTCTTAAACCCTATGATGCTTATGAATTGATTACTCGTTTAAAGAAAGAACTTGAAATTCCTGTGCATCTGCATTGCCATGCGACAACCGGACTTTCTACAGCTACTTTGCTCAAAGCAATTGAGGCAGGTATTGATAATGTGGATACCTCAATTTCATCCATGAGTGCAACTTATGGTCACACAGCGACTGAAACCATCGTGGCTATGCTGCAAGATCAGCCGCGTGATACCGGTCTTGATATTCTTCAATTAGAAGAAATTGCTGCTGACTTACGTCATGTTCGTAAAAAATACGGCAAATTTGAAGGCGCTCTAAAAGGTGTTGACTCCCGTATTCTGGTTGCTCAGGTGCCTGGCGGTATGCTGACTAATATGGAAAATCAACTTCGCGAGCAGGGCGCAAGTGATAAGCTTGATCAGGTACTCGAAGAGATCCCTCGTGTGCGTGAGGATTTGGGGTATATTCCTCTGGTTACTCCCACTTCACAAATTGTCGGCACTCAGGCCGTGCTTAATGTGCTTTCCGGTCAACGATATAAGACTGTGACAAAAGAAACCACTGGTATTCTCAAAGGCGAATATGGAGCAACCCCTGCGAAGCTTAATGAAGCCCTGCAAGCTCGTATTCTTGATGGTGCTGAAGCGATTATATGCCGTCCTGCTGATAACATTGAACCGGAAATTGAAAATCTGAGTAAAGCACTAACAGATATTGCCGCTAAAAATGAAATTAAACTGGCTGAGAATGTCATTGATGATATTTTGACCTATGCTCTATTTCCCCAGGTTGCGTTGAAATTTTTTGAGAATCGAGATAATCCGGCTGCTTTTGAGCCAGTACCTTCAGCTGATGATATTGAGACTGCTGCTCACTCTGCGGCAGAGACGCCATCGGAGACGAATATTTACACCGTGACAGTGGCGGGTCAGCGTTATGTTGTTCAGGTTGATGACGGCGGAGATATTACTAA
>JAPVVU010000358.1 GCA_028571885.1 Gammaproteobacteria bacterium
TGGTTAACGTGAGTGTTTTTGATTTTTCAGGGCATTTCAGAGCATTTCGGAGCATTTTAAACGGGGTGATTTCATGGCAATGATTCTCGGCATCGGCAATAATTTACTAAAAGATGAAGGTATTGGTATTCATTTGCTCAATTATATCCAGGCTTCGCACCCGCAATGGGCGTCATGTGACAAGATAGAGATGATCGACGGCGGTACGCTGAGTTTTGATTTACTTGCCAACATACAGGCCGATCAGGATTTGATTGTGCTGGATGCCGTGAATTTACAACAATCCCCTGGTAAGGTCTATTGCTTTGAAGATCAGGCAGTGGACGAATTTCTCTCCCAGCCCGGTAAAAGTGTTCATGAAGTTTCCCTGCAGGATCTGTTTGACATGAGCAGACTCGTTGGTCAATTACCCCAAAAACGCGCCCTCATTGGCATTCAACCTGATATTATCGATTGGGGGAGTGACCTGACTCAAGTGGTTCATCAGGCCTTACCCGCTGCTGCAAGCCGGATAGAACAGATATTGGCACAGTGGGGAGCCATTAGCCAAGAAAATCAGCAAGAGGCAGTATCGTGAGTTCTGAAGCATTGGCAGACATAAAAATCCAGGTAGAAGCGCCCGAATATGATAGTGGCAATTTGCACAGCATTTTAAGTGAAATTAAATTTGCTCTGGAGCAGCTTCTTGAACAAAAGAAAACCCACAGTATTGATTTACGAGCCATGCCCTGGTCACCGGGAGAAGAAGATAAATTAGAACAATACCTTGGCAGGGGAGAAATCAGCGTTGAGCTGAATGCCCTGGGCAAGAGCACCTTTTATGAATCGCGTTTTAGTGGTATCTGGATCGTTACCCACTACAATCAGGAAGATGAAATTATAGGTAAATTAATTGAAATAACCACTATGCCCGAGATGATTTTTTCACAGTATGAAGATATTAAAGAGAGCCTTGAGAATATACAGATACAGCCATGAGCTGAAAAACAGCCTTGAGCTGAAAAAATAGCCATGAGCTGGAAGATAGCAGCCTTGAGATAAGAAAAGGTAAGGATCAAGATGATGAACAAGCAAACACTTTTTGAATTGCTGCAGCAGCAGGGGATCACACGACGTGGTTTTATGAAGTATTGTACAGCCTTGACGTCACTCATGGCCCTGCCGCCATCAATGATACCGATTGTTGCCAATGCACTGGAATCAGCCAGACGACCTTCAGTGATCTGGCTTTCTTTTCAGGAATGCACAGGCTGTACTGAATCTCTGACACGATCACATAGTCCAACAGTTGAAGGACTGATATTTGATCATATTTCACTGGATTATCATCATACTCTGCAGGCAGCATCAGGTGATGCGGCAGAACATGCCAGAGAACAGGCCATGAAGGATAATTATGGCAAATATCTGGTCGTGGTTGATGGATCCATACCTCTGGGAGATCCGGGATATTCAACCATCGCAGGTATCAGCAATCTTGATATGCTTAATGAGACGGTTGCAGGTGCGGCCGCCGTCATCGCCGTTGGCACCTGCTCTGCCTATGGCGGCCTGCCGATGGCAGATCCCAATCCAACAGGAGCCGTTTCTGTAACATCATTAATAAAGGATAAACCTGTTATCAATGTACCCGGATGTCCACCTATTCCCACCGTCATTACGGGTGTTCTGGCACATTACTTAACTTTTGGCAGTATTCCGGAGCTGGATGAACTGGGGCGTCCTAAAGTTTTTTATGGTCAGAGCATTCATGATCGCTGTTACCGCCGTCCTTTCTATGATAAAGGCTTATTTGCTGAGACATTCGATGATGAAGGTGCTAAAAAAGGCTGGTGTCTCTATCGTCTGGGATGTAAAGGTCCTATGACGTACAACGCCTGTGCCACATTGAAATGGAACCAGCAAACCAGTTGGCCAGTGGAATCAGGCCATGGTTGTCTGGGCTGTTCAGAGCCGAACTTTTGGGATGCCGGCAGTTTCTATAAAGCACTGTCAATTCCTGATGGTGATTATGCCAAAGCCGCAGGTTATGCTGTGGCAACAGGAGTTGCAGTTGGTGCGGCTGCTGGTTTTGTCAATCGAAAAACAAAATCAACAGCAGTTTCACAACATACTAAAGTCACAGTGGATGACTTTGAACTAAATAAAGACAAAAAATAAAGGAGTCAAAAAATGGAAATCTTCAGCACTGCAAATGACTTCCTTTTATGGGTGAGAGGTGATGCCTTTAATATTGCCCTGACTATCTTAATTATAGGTGTCTTTATTCGGCTAATGGAAATCTTTTTGCTGGGTCGAAAAAAAGATTTTTCAGAACCGCGTGGAACAGAATGGGGACCCGGCTTAAAAAATATTGTTACTCGTTCTGTGGTTGATAACGGCACCTTCAAACGAGCACCGTTTGTGGTTGTTGTCGGCTATATCTGGCATATTTGTTTTTTTATCGTGTTACTCTTTTTTGTCCCGCATATTGAATTAATTAATGCCATGCTGGGTATTAAATGGCCGGGACTGCCCAGTCAGTTTGTTGATGCTGCGACAGTTATTGCTATGGTCTCTCTTATTGCAATGCTCTGGCATCGTTTGACTCATCCTGTCTTAAAATTTCTGAGTACTTATGAAGACTATCTTGTCTGGTTTGTTACCTTTCTGCCATTACTGACAGGTTATATCGCCTTTCATCGGATGATTGATCCCTATCCTTTAGCGCTGGGTCTGCATATTCTCAGTGTTGAATTATTAATGGTTGTTTTTCCATTTACTAAATTAATGCATGCCATTACATTATTTATTGCCCGCTGGTATACGGGAGCGATGATGGGGCGTAAGGGGATAGAATCATGAGTGCCTCCCTATTGAATATTACAAATGGCATTAACGCCCTGAAAGAGCAGATCGATGCACCCACAGCGGCATTTTTCAGCAGCTGTGTTCATTGTGGTTTATGTGCTGAAGCCTGTTTGTTTTATACCGAAACCAATGATCCCAAATACACACCGATTAATAAAGTCGAACCGTTACGTCGAATCTGGGAAAGTGAATACACTCTGTTCGGCAAGCTGAAAAAAGTATTAGGACTGGCAAAACCTGTAACCGATGAAATGTTAGCCGAGTGGGAACCTCTGATTTATGACGGCTGTACTCTCTGCGGTCGTTGTTCAATGGTTTGTCCTGTGGGCAATGATATTTCGGGAATGATCCGCAAAGTTCGCGAAGGTATGGTGGCCTCTGATCATGCCCCAGAGGGTTTGATTGGTGCCAGTACCCGAGCAATAAAAATTGGCAGTCCCATGGGGATTCGCCTGAAAGCACTGCAGGCACAAATCGGACATATTGAGAGTGATACCGGACTGACTATTCCCATCGATGTTGAAGGTGCTGACTATATGGCGCTGTTGTCCTCTATGGAAATTATTAATTTTCCTGAATACATTGAATCACTGGCGAAAATATTCAAGCAGGCCAGGGTGAGTTGGACGCTGTCATCAGAAGCCTTTGAAGCCACTAATTCGGGTATTCAGATCGGCAGCAGTGATATTGCACGTGAATTAGTGCAGCGTGTCGTGGATGGTGCTGAAAAATTAAAGGTCAAA
>JAPVVU010000359.1 GCA_028571885.1 Gammaproteobacteria bacterium
ACAGGAATTAAATGAGCTGCAGCAGAAAATGGGTCAGCTGCAAGAAAATAAAATCAAAGAAAAAGCCGATGCCTTAAGTGCTGCTCTGGAAAAAGAAATTGTCGCTGAGATGATTGAAGTGGAAGCGAAAGATGAAAGTATTATCATCCGTATCCGTGACAAAGGCTCTTTTTCTGCGGGCTCAGCCAGACTGACCGATGATTTTATTGAAATTCTGGAAATTATTGCCGAAGAGTTAAGCAGTACGAGTGGCAGTATTATTGTTGCAGGTCATACCGATGATATCCCCATTAATACCGCTCGATTTCGTTCAAACTGGGCTCTTTCATCGGCTCGTTCAGTTGCTGTAGCGCATGAATTGCTATTAGATACTCGCTTAGACAAATCACGCTTTAGTGTTCAGGGCTTTGCTGACGCCAGGCCGCTTGTTGATAATGAAACACCTGAAAACAGAGCTAAAAATCGCCGTGTCGAAATTATTATTTCACAGGACAAGGCTGACCTGGGTCTTACTCCAGATGAAAATGATAAATATGACAACCTGGATGAAACGTTAAAAGATAATAAAGCATCCAGGAGCAATGAAAGAACTAAGAATAAGCAAATAGACAAAAAAACTACTATTGATGCGATTCCTGATAGTAATAAAGAAGATGCACCCAGTTTTATTCAATTTTGAGGGCTAGTATGAATACCGATGTGCAGGCAAATGAGCGTCGGCAGTATTATCGAATTGATGATAGTGCCATTTTTTCTTACCATGTTTTAAATAAAGAGTCGGATATAGAGCATATCAATGCCGCTGAAAAAATTTCAACTGCCTTTGAAATGATTGAATTGTTTGGTCAGATGAACCAGCAGATGAGTGTTTCTCTGGGACGTATTAGTGAAAATTCAGCAGATATTGCCGCCTATCTAAAAGGACTGGACAATAAAATTGAACTGCTGGCTCAAATGTATTTGTTTAAAGACAGTCAAACTGACCTGGAACCACGTAGACAGATTAATCTTGGCGCGGGTGGATTGGCTTTTGGTTCCGACGAAAAACTCAGGCAGGGTACTTTAATTGCTATGGACATGATCCTGTCCACTGATTTATTGTGCCTGCATCTGACGGGACGAGTTATTCAGATCTCCAATGAAAAAAAGGGTGATTTTCCTTATCGTATATCGGTTGGTTTTGTGGAAATTTCTGATAATGAAGTCGATCAGATCATCAAACACATTATGCGTTTGCAGGCTGAACAATTAAGAGCCAAAAGAGAGTCCTGAAAAAAGCCATATCCCCGCAATATATTAAGATTGCTCTGCTTTCATCCCTCGTCTTTAAAGGTTGGAATCTATTTCATTCATCCCAATCTTCAGTAATAATATAGCTTAATACTCTAAGCCTCATTTAGAAAAAAGCAGGAAACTTATATTTAGGAAAAGACATGCCAATTTATGAATACCGTTGTGATGGTTGTGGTCATGAGATGGAACTGATACAAAAAATGTCAGATGATCCCATGAAAGATTGCCCCGTATGTAAAGAGTCAAAATTGAAAAAACTCATTTCCGCTGCCGGTTTTCGCCTTAAGGGCGGTGGCTGGTACGAAACTGACTTTAAAAATAGCAAAAATAGCAAAAAAAGCAGTGGTTCAGGTCAATCGGGTGGTTCCTGAAGTGTCGGTGATGGTTTGTGCTGCAACTTAAACCTTGAATAGCTCTTGTAGTCTGGGCTAACAAGGCTTAAAATTAGCCGTTTTTTAATTAATAAATGAACCTGACTCACAATCAGTAAACAGGAACCAGGGTATGCGAAGCCATTATTGCGGGCACTTAACAGAAGAAAACATTGATCAGGAAGTTGTTCTAAGCGGTTGGGTGCATCGTCGCCGGGATCATGGTGGTGTTATCTTCGTCGATCTGAGAGATCGGGAAGGCATTTCACAAATTGTTTTTGACCCCGATACCCCTGAAATGTTTATGCTGGCTGAAAAACTTCGTAATGAATTTGTCATTCAGGTGAAAGGTAAGGTTCGTCAACGTCCGGAAGGCACTGAAAACCCTGACATGCCTACCGGTCAGGTTGAACTACTGGCTTTGGAATTAAACGTTCTGAATGCCTCAGAAACACCGCCATTTCAATTAGATGATGATGATGTTTCCGAAGAACATCGTTTACGCTATCGTTATATTGATCTGCGTCGCCCTGAAATGCAGAAACGCTTAATGTTGCGTTCGCAAATCACTCGTTTGTTACGCAACTATCTGGATGATAATGGTTTTCTTGATATTGAAACACCGATTTTAACCAAGGCGACACCAGAAGGTGCTCGTGATTATCTGGTGCCCAGTCGAACTCACCCGGGTGACTTTTTTGCCTTGCCGCAATCACCACAATTATTTAAACAATTATTAATGATGTCTGGTATGGATCGTTATTATCAGGTGGTTCGCTGCTTCCGTGATGAAGACTTACGTGCTGATCGCCAACCAGAATTTACCCAGATTGATATTGAAACTTCCTTCGTGGAAGAAGAACAGCTGATGAATATGATGGAAGATATGATGCGTTCCATCTTTGCTAAAGTATTGGAACAGCAATTACCTAACCCGTTTCCTCGTATATCTCATGCTGAAGCAATGAGCCGCTATGGTAGTGATAAACCTGATTTGCGTATTGATCTTGAACTGGTTGAAGTTGCGGATGTATTAACCGAGGTTGATTTTAAAGTTTTTTCCGGCCCTGCTAAAGATCCCAATAGCCGTGTGACTGCATTGCGTGTACCGAATGGTACGTCATTAACGCGTAAGCAAATTGATGGCTATACGAAATATGTGTCAATTTACGGTGCCAGAGGCCTGGCTTATATCAAAGTCAATGACAAAGCCGCAGGCCGTGAAGGTTTGCAGTCACCTATTGTTAAGTTTATCCCGGATGACGCATTAACCACTATTCTGGAAAGAACCGCTGCAGAAGATGGCGACTTAATCTTCTTTGGTGCCGATAAGACTAAAGTGGTTAACGAAGCCCTGGGCGCCCTGCGTGTTAAAGTGGCTCAGGATCTGGATTTGGTTAAACATGGCTGGCAGCCGCTTTGGGTGGTTGATTTCCCAATGTTTGAATATGATGAAGGCGCGAAGCGCTGGACAGCACTACACCACCCATTTACCTCGCCTTATAGTGATGATCCACAGGACTTACTGGATAATCCGGGTGAAAGTCTATCCAGAGCTTATGATATGGTGCTCAATGGTACGGAATTAGGCGGTGGCTCAGCTCGTATTCATAAACAGGAGATGCAGTCCAGCGTATTTAAACTGCTGGGTATTGATGATCAGGAAGCGCAGGATAAATTTGGTTTCTTACTGGATGCTCTGAAATATGGTTGTCCCCCACATGCTGGTATTGCATTTGGTCTGGATCGTCTGGTCATGCTGATGACTGGCGCCAGCTCAATTCGAGAAGTGATGGCTTTTCCAAAGACACAATCCGCAGCTTGTCTGCTCACCGCTGCGCCATCAGAAGTGAGTCCGGCTCAGTTAAAAGAACTGGGTATTAAGAAGCGCGAAGTTTTAGCTGCTATTGATTCAAAAGAAGG
>JAPVVU010000360.1 GCA_028571885.1 Gammaproteobacteria bacterium
CCCGTTGAAGCAGTTCGTGCGGCCATAGTCCATGTATTGTTTAATGTAATGGGGGTTTTATTGTGGATTATGTTTATCCCCCAATTAGCTGAATTTGCTGTTGCAATGTCACCAGTAGCTACTGATGCTGGTGGACAGGCATCTGGTTCTGATGTGCCTCGACAAATCGCTAATGCGAATACCTTATTTAATGTCGTTAACACCATTATATTTTTAGGCTTTACCGGCTGGTTTGCCAAACTTGCAACCCGTCTGGCCCCTACACCTGCGAAGAAAAAAGGGGTCATTATTGAGCCCAGATATCTTATTTCTGATGTGCTTGAAACGCCCTCTATTGCTCTGGAACAGGTTCGAATGGAACTGGGGCACATGGGTGGGCTAGTGAATACCATGCTGCATGATATTCAACCTGCTATTGCTGCTAAAGATCACAAGCAAATTGACAAAATCATCTCAATTGATCATAAAGTTAAAATTCTGGATGAAGCCATTCTTCATTTTTTGAGTCAATTGAGAAAAGAGGAATTAACGGATAAAGAAAGCATGGATTTTCAGGCACTGATGACCGCCACAACCAACCTGAATGACATTTCTGATGTCATTACCAATGAGCTGTCTGAACTAGCCCTTCATTATATAGAAAGTGATCAGCTTCCCAGCGAGATTACTCGAGAGTTATTGAGGAATTATTATCAGGATGTCAGTCATTCACTACAGGATGCAGTGAAAGCGATTAGTGAAGATGATCAACGGGTTGCTGAAAAAGTCATTAATAGAAAAGCAGATATAAAATCGTATCAAAATGAAATCTTAATAAGAAAATCAAGTCATCTTGGCAGCGAAGAAGCCAACTATCTGGAAAAAGCACGTATGGAAATGTCGTTGATGGAAAAACTTTATAGAATTTATTTTCATGCAAAGAGTGTTGCTAAAGTGGTATTGCCTGCTGCACTGAGTAAGAATACCTGATTCTCTTCCAGTTATTAGTGGTGCAGATAATCAGGGACGATATTGTCTTTTCTTCTTTTTGCCTTTTTTGGACTCAGTTTCTTTTTTTAACTCTTCTTTCAATTTTAGCGCAATGAGTTCTTTGTCGATCATTCCAGGTGCTTCAAGGGTGATTCGGCCGAGTTTGCCTGCACGTAATTCGGTGAGTAATATTTTGCTGGCTTTATTTAAGTCAATACGCCCCCCACCACGTAAACAGCCGCGTTTTCGACCAATTGTCTCTATTAACTCCAACTCATTATGAGGTAAGTTTTCGAGTTTGAAACGTTGCATGATATTATCAGGGTAAGCTTTAAGTAAGTATTCAGCGGCAAAAAAAGCAATATCTTCATATTCAAAAGCAGTGTCTTTTACTGCACCAGACACGGCAAGACGATACATACTGGCATCATTTTCTACTTTGGGCCAAAGGACACCCGGTGTGTCAAATAATACAAAGTCGTTACCCAGATTAATGCGCTGCTGAGCTTTTGTGACAGCAGGCTCATTGCCTGTTTTAGCAATGCTTTTACCCGCTAAAATATTAATCAGACTGGATTTACCAACGTTTGGAATACCCATGATCATGGTATTAGACACTTGCCGTTTGCCAGGCAGGGTGCCGATTATTTTACGACTCAGCTCAATAAGCTGACGCATCCGTTCAGGTTGTTCTGTTGTTAACGGCAGCGTTTTTATCCCTTGCTCCTGCTCAAGCCAGCTTTGCCATTGCCGCGTTAAATCCGGATCAGCCAGGTCACTCTTGGTGAGGACTTTTATGCAAGGCTTATCGCCGCGCAAACTCGATAAGAGAGGATTATGACTGCTGAAGGGAATGCGTGCGTCAAGCACTTCAATGATCAGATCAATTTGGGAGAGTGTTTCTTTAATCTCTTTATTGGCCTTGTGCATGTGGCCGGGATACCAGTGAATTGCCATGAGTTTGCTCTTAAGCTTTGATTGAAAGTGAGTATTCTATGGGGCAGAAGGTGGGAAGTAAAGTTTTGATACTTTACAGACAGGATATTGCGTGGCATGAAGGATTTTAGTGAGTATTTGATGTTGTTTTGTTTATATTTTATATCAACATGAAAATACTATTGATTTTTAAGTCAACTTTAGCATACAGTGCTACGATAATTGTGAGGATATGGATACTAAATGTTAAAAGCAATAAAAATATTTTTTGAACAAAATATGTCTCTTGAGGTCTTTACCGGCACAGTTACAGTCATTGATTCAGAGAAGCGGGAGCACCAGCTCAGATTAGCAACCACGGCATTATTGATTGAAATGATGAATCAGGATGACAAAGTGCATGACACAGAAAAACAGGCAGTGCGTGAGGCATTGAAAGCTAATTTTAATCTTGATGATGATGAAATAAGCGAATTATGTACTCTGGCTGAAGAAGAACTGCATAATGCGACCGATTATTATCAGTTTACTAAATTGATTGCAGCGCATTTTTCTCAGTCACAGAAAATTCAAGTCATTGAACTACTCTGGCGAATTGCTTATGCAGATAACCACCTGGATGCTTATGAAGAACATATGGTACGCCGCATTGCTGATTTAATTTATGTGCCGCATCACGATTTTATTCGCACAAAATTAAAAGCACAAAATCTAAAAAACAATCTTTGAAGACAATGATTTTTAAAGGCGGAATTTTAAAAATAAGAGTTTAAATGAATATTTTCAGGATCACGGCCCGCTATTTATTTAAAAAATTATTATGGTTGTCGCTTGCCTTTTTTTTGGTTTCCATATTGTTAGTGGCCAGCCTTAATTATATTGACCCGTCAATCTGGGGCTGGAAACTACAGCGGCAGATTATGCCGCCGGAAAATTATCCGCTGCAAATTCAGCATTCCTGGGTTAAATGGACGCAGATTTCAAAAAATATGAAACTGGCGGTGGTTGCATCTGAAGATCAGCTGTTTGCTCAACATGCCGGGTTTGATTTTAATTCGATTATGGATGCTCTGAATTCCAGCGCTCAGGGTAAACGACTTCGCGGTGCCAGTACGATTAGCCAGCAAACGGCAAAAAATCTTTTTTTATGGCCCAGCAAAAGTTTTATACGTAAAGGCATAGAAGCCTGGTTTACTGCTCTGATGGAGATGATGCTTAATAAACAGCGTATTCTTGAGTTATACCTTAATCTGGTGGAATTTGGGCCGGGAATTTTTGGTGTTGAAGCGGCGAGTCAGCATTTTTATCAAAAAAAGGCTCAAAATCTTAGTGTTCGGGAAGCTGCCCGCCTGGCATCGGTACTGCCTAATCCTTATCGTTTTCACGTCAACCAGCCATCAAAGTATGTCATTCAAAGAACCTTATGGATTGAGAAACAGATGCGTCAGTTAGGCCAGGCTGCTTTACCATAAAGGGTGTCGCGCGACGCTCTATTGTAAAGGTGTTGAGCTACTTTTCTTCTGCTCATATCTTTGCCATGCCCAGCATCCAATAACAGAAGAAATAAGACCAAACAGGACAAAGAAAAGGGCGATAGGGGTAAAAATTTCATCTTTAAGTGATAAATAGAGTGAAATACTACTGCCTAGAATTGAAGCAATAACAGC
>JAPVVU010000361.1 GCA_028571885.1 Gammaproteobacteria bacterium
AATAAGAGCGAGTAATCCCAGCATAGCTATCAGCAGGAGCACCGAGTGCAGATAATTTTGTCGTCGATAATGCTTTGTCAAAGGTATATTCATAACGTATTTTTTAGGACTTTAGAAATCTTGATTTCGTAAAAGTACTTATCCCAGTGATAAAGGAGTATGATTTAATGTGCTTTGGGCTGATAATTGCTTAGACACCAATCAGCCGCTTCAGTGATATTACTGACGATAACGGCACCGGAGCCTGCCAATCGGTTTTCATCACCTTTGCGGTATTTACCCGTTTTAACCAGACCACCTTGTAATCCAGCCTCAATAGCACCTAAAGTATCAGAGGCATAGTCATCACCAAACATAATAATATGTTCTTTATCAACGTCAAAATCACTGCAGACCTGATGAAAAAAATCAGCAGACGGCTTACCTATAATGGTCGCTTTTATCTGAGCAGCATATTCTAATGCCGTAACAAATGGGCCTAGATCCAGACTCATTCCACCAGGCTCTTTAAAGTATCGATTATATCCCATGGCAATTAAAGGAGCACCTTTCATGAGCAGACGAAAAGCCTCGTTTAGTACATTGTAATTAAAATACTCCGCAGCATCACCAATAACTACAGCATTAGGTGATTGCTCTTTGCAATCTTTAAACTCATACTGAATATTGGGATGAACCAGTAAGTGAGGCACCAGATTGTTTTTTTTCAGATAATTATTGACTGCCTGAACAGGCGTGTAGATACTTTCAAGTTCAATGTGAAAGCCAATATCCCGGAGATCGTTATAGACCATAATGCGGGAACGGCGTGTGGTGTTGGTAATAAAACGCAGAGGAACATTTGCTTCATACAAATGTTCAATGGCCTTAACTGCTCCCGGTATAAGCTGGCCGCCAATATAAAGTACGCCGGAAAGATCAAATAATACCGCCCTAATCATATTGAACACCTTGCAATGCTATATTTGAAAATGGACTATAATCTTAATATTTTATGCTAACCAGATCAGCTATTTCACGATGAATTTCTTCAGGGTCGTTTAAATTTAATTCAAGTAAACGTCTAAGCGCGGTAATACTATCCAAATCAATATCAACCCATTGAAGCCCTATATGGTTAGCCTCTGAATGAATGACTTTTGCCTGCATAGCAATGACCACCTCTTTACTCAATGTCAGACTGACAGAATATAAAGTATCCATCTTCATCTCAAATTCTCGGGGACGTTCAATTAACAAACCTTTGAGAGAAATATCTAATAAATGACATTCCCAATTCTGTTCATCGAATGATATATGTGCATTACTGATAAAAGGCACTCGACAAAAGTGGCGCTTTTCATTCTTTATCTCTGTCTCTGATAAAGAAGTAGAGCCTGAGCCTGATTTCTTTGTCATGTTTAACCTATTTAATTATTATGTTCATAATCACTGGGATAATGACTTTTACGAACATAAATGTTCTAAAGTCCTAATCACTGGGATAAGCACTTTTACGAACATAAATGTTCTAAAGTCCTAATTAAATTGTAGAAGCTCAATGCAAATTAAACAACCAGCCAGAGATATTATGTATTACAAAAAAAACAGAAAAAATGTACAGAGATATTATTAATGAATTACCTGAGATATTATCTATACTTAAATTAGAGATGGATAAAAAATTTATTTTTGATTTTTGTGCATAATTTTAAGAGAGATATCTGAGTAAAGCTATCAGATATCGGTTTATTATGATAATTTAAGGAGAAAATACAATGACTTGTAAAAAACTTAAAGAATTTCTTGATGAACGTGATGTTAAATATGTCAGCATTAATCACTCCAGAGCGTATACTGCTCAGGAAATTGCAGAATCAGCCCATGTTTCCGGTAATGATTTTGCAAAAGTGGTGATGTTAAAAGCCGATGAAAAAATGATTATGGCCGTTTTGCCGGCACCGGATAAAGTTGATCTTAAATTACTCAGGCAGGCACTGGAGGTTCGTGATATCGTTTTTGCTGATGAAAATGATTTTCAGGATCATTTCCCCGGTTGCGAAGTGGGTGCAATGCCCCCTTTTGGAAATCTGTATGGTATTCGAGTAATCTTAGCGCAAACACTCTGTGATTCAACAACAATCAGTTTTAATAGTGGTCTGCATACCGAAGTCATTCAAATGGACTATGATAAATATATTAAGCTGGTAAGCCCTGAAATCATGGACTTTACCCATCATATAACTTTGGCTGCATAACAAACTGGCTGCATAACAAACAGTTGAACCATCTGCTTCAATAAGCGGATGGTTTTTTTATTACTGATTAGGTAGAGTTGATATTTATATCTTAGTCTACCTTATCCTGCATCAGGTTCAAAACCACCCAGACCAAAACGGTAGAGTATGTAAATAGATACAATGGCTTTCTCTGTTATAAAAATAAAATCACAATAATATGACTATATTACGCAATTCATTTTTTAATCAGGAGTCGTGTTCACTTGCTAAACAGTTATTGGGCAAGGTCATCCGCAGAAAATACCGCCAGTATTGGCTGTCAGCCCAAATTATTGAAACAGAAGCTTATTATCTCGAAGAAAAAGGTAGTCATGCATCGCTGGGCTTTACAGAAAAACGTAAAGCGCTGTTTATGCCGCCGGGAACTATTTATATGTATTATGCCAGAGGCAGGGATTCACTCAATGTGAGTTGTAAGGGAAAAGGTAATGCCGTATTGATAAAATCGGCATTCCCCTATGAAGATCAACTCACGCATCCAGCAGCAATTGAAGTTATGCAGCAATTAAATCCACTTCCCTCTGGTCAACTTCGTTCGATTCAAAAGTTGTGCAGGGGGCAAACGTTATTGTGCGCTTCACTTCATCTAACAGTACCGGAGTGGGATCAGCAACAATTTGAACATGACTGCTTTTATATTGATGATGTAAGTATTAAACCCGATAAAATCATACAGAGCACCCGTATGGGGATTCCACAAGGTCGCGATGAAAACCTTCTATACCGGTTTATTGATTATGATTTTGCTCCATATTGCAGTAGTAATCCGCTTACTAAACGTAAGCAAGTGCCTGGATTAATTTTGACGGGCAATACAAAAAAATAAATTTAATGCCTGTCACACCAATCCCTAAGGCTCTGGCATGCTGGTTAAAGCTGTTCTTTATAATACCTTTTTGTCTAATGGCTTGTAGTTGGCTATTTGATAAAGCTTAGAAAAAAACTGTTTTCAAGAATATTTTTATCGTCTGTTAATTTGAATCCAATGGATTCAACCTCTTTAATGACTTTCTCTTTATTGGCTCTTACATGCCCCATAACCCACGGGGTGCTGATATGAGGATCACGCTTAAAATCTATAATAATGAGTTTTCCGCCTGTACTTAATGCCTGATAAACTGATTGCAGTGTGGTCAGTGGATATTCAAAATGATGATAGGTATCACAAATAAAAGCCAGATCAATAGAGTTTTGTGCAAGTCCGATTTCTTTTTGATTGTTAATGATCCCTTTTATGTTCTTTAAGCCCTGATTTTCGCCTCGAAGTTCAAT
>JAPVVU010000362.1 GCA_028571885.1 Gammaproteobacteria bacterium
ATGCAGTGCAGAACTGCCGCGAGCAATACCCATCACGCCAGAACGGACTGTTTCAAGAATACTGTCACAGTCAAATGATGCAATAAAAGCATTCAGCTTATCGCTGGTGCCTGTCAGTTCAACCGTATAAGTATCGTCAGTCACGTCAATTATGTTGCCACGAAAAATATCACTTAAGCGCATGATTTCATCTCGTGTTGAAATGGGTGCTTTTAATTTTATGAGCATCATTTCACGTTCAATATGCTGAAAATTTGAAACATTCAAATCATTTAATTTAACCACATCAATTAACTTGTTCAATTGCTTAGTGATCTGTTCAATAATTTCAGCAGAACCACTAGTGACCAAAGTCATCCTGGACAGAGAAGGATCTTCTGTCGGTGCCACAGTCAGGGATTCGATATTATAGGCACGAGCTGAAAAAAGTCCCGCAACTCTTGATAGAGCTCCTGATTCATTTTCCATTAAAATTGAAATAATATGACGCATATTAACACTCTTTAACTTATATACTTTAGACAAGCTCGCTATCAGGAGCCAGTTCCATTTCATGTTGACCTTTGCCAGCAGCAATCATTGGATAAACATTTTCTTCACGATTAGTAATGAAATCCATAAAAACCAGCTTATCTTTCATTGCAAACGCTTCTTTCAGTGCATCTTCTACATCACTGGTTTGATCAATTTGCATTCCAACATGACCATAGCTTTCAGCCAATTTGACAAAATCAGGAATTGAATCCATATAGGACATGGCATAACGACCTTCATAGAAAAATTCCTGCCATTGTCTTACCATACCTAAATAACGATTATTTAAGTTAATAATTTTAATCGGTAATTGATACTGAAAACAGGTCGCCAGTTCCTGAATATTCATCTGAATACTGCCTTCTCCTGTCACACAGGCAACGGTTTTATCCAGGTGAGCCAACTGTACTCCCATAGCCGCAGGCAAACCAAAGCCCATAGTACCCAGGCCGCCAGAGTTGATCCAGCGTCTGGGTTCATCAAAACCGTAATATTGGGCAGCAAACATCTGGTGCTGACCAACGTCTGATGTGATATAGGCATCACCTTTAGTGACCTCATGTAATTTTTCAATCACATATTGCGGCTTAATTGTTTTTGTCTTTTTATTGTAGCGCAGACAATTTTTCTTACGCCATTGCTTTATTTGCTTCCACCAGGCTTTCAGTTCCTGATCACATTTTGTCTGCTCTACTTTGTCTTCTGAATCCTTAAGCATTTCCAACATCGTGGTTAAAACATCATCAACATCACCGACAATGGGCACATGTACTTTCACAGTTTTAGAAATTGACGAAGGATCGATATCAATGTGAATGATTGTTGCGTCTGGACAAAATTTCTCCAAATGACCAGTGACTCGATCATCAAATCGAGAACCAACAGCAATCAATACATCGGTTTCATGCATCGCCATATTGGCTTCGTAAGTACCATGCATGCCCAGCATACCCAAAAACTGCTCATCAGAACTTGGATAAGCACCCAGGCCCATCAAAGTACTGGTAATTGGAAAGTCTAATTGACGAACCAATGATCTCAGGGATGAAGATGCATTACTTAAAACAACACCACCACCTGTATAAAAAACAGGTTTTTTGGCACGCAGCATAAGCTCCAGTGCTTTTTTAATTTGAAATGGATGCCCTTTAGTCACAGGATTATATGAGCGCATTTCAATTGATGTCAGATGCGTATATGGAATTTTTATATTCGGATCGGTCACATCTTTTGGAATATCCACAACAACGGGGCCCGGACGACCTGTAGAAGCGACATAAAAGGCCTTTTTTAATGTTTCCGCCAAATCTTTAACATCCTTAACAAGAAAGTTATGTTTGACACAAGGGCGTGAAATTCCAACAGAATCAACTTCCTGAAATGCATCACTGCCAATGACACCCGTAGGTACCTGTCCAGTAATAACAACCAGAGGAATTGAATCTAGATATGCAGTAGCAATACCTGTCACAGCATTGGTCATACCTGGACCCGATGTAACCAGTGCGACACCGGTTTTACCCGTTGAACGTGCATATCCATCCGCAGCATGAGTTGCGGCCTGCTCATGACGAACCAGAATATGCTTCACCGAATCTGCACGTAGTAATGCATCATAAATATGCAATACTGCGCCGCCTGGATAACCAAACAGATATTCTACACCCTCATCTTCGAGGAATTGTGCAATAATTTCCGCACCTGATAATTCCACTATTCAACTCCCATATAACCTTATACTTAATAGTGTTTTAAAACCAATCATTTAACTGACAGGCTTTATTTGATTTAGTCGGGCATTATATCGTGTCTGCTCAAGTGTTTCAGCAAAAAAATTATAAATGTTGACCTAATATTGAAAAAAAAGTCATTTATTTTCAAAGATTTTATGATTGAATGAAAAAGTTGAATAAAAATTAGAAAGTAAAATGGATAAAACGAGAAATGAGTTGAATAAAAATTGGAAAGTAAAATGGATAAAACGAGAAATGGGTAGACAGAAATTAAAATGGTGTGTGACTTCATCCTGATAAATATCAGGAAAAAGTCACAAAACTCAAAGCAGTAAAATTACAGTTTGTCTGCTTCTTCAGCCAAATATTCAGCAACACCTTCAGTGGTCGCTTTCATACCAGCATCACCTTTATGCCAACCGGCTGGACAAACTTCACCATGCTCTTCAGTGAACTGCAGGGCATCAATCATACGCAGCATCTCATCAATATTACGACCAAGCGGTAAGTCGTTAACAACCTGATGACGAACATCGCCAGCTTTGTCAATCAAGAAAGAACCACGGAAAGCGACTTTAGCATCAGGATGTTCAACATCATAAGCCTGACAAATAGAATGGTCGATATCTGCAACTAAAGGATATTTAACTTCACCAATACCACCATTGTTGATTGCAGTACTTCTCCATGCTTTATGTGTGAAGTGTGAATCAATTGAACAACCGATCACTTCAACACCACGGCTTGTAAATTCTTCAATACGGTGATCAAAAGCAATCAGTTCTGAAGGACAAACAAAAGTGAAATCAAGTGGGTAAAAAAATAAAACCGCATATTTACCATTAATATGTTCAGCAAAATTAAAATCTTCTTTTATTTCGCCATCAGCCATTACAGCATTTGCAGTAAAATCGGGTGCAGCTCTACCAACGAGTACGCTCATTATTTATTTCTCCGGAATTGTAATATAAACATTAGATTTTTAATAATTCTTTACATAAGACCATTTAGCTCTGAGATCAAGGGAAAAACAAGTGTTTTATCATATTGATCAATATTCGGCTAATAACCTAGTATTTTTGTGGGCTATCCTATAGTGGCTTAATCTTTAAAGCAAGAAATTTGTAACTATTCAGCGTATATTTCTTAATGACCACAGTTGAGCCCATGGTCACTTATTTTTCTGACTTTGCTTTCTGTTATGAAGGGCCGCTACGCTCAAACAATCAAAGTCAGAAAAATAAGCAACCACAGGCTCTTTATAAATAATATACTGAA
>JAPVVU010000363.1 GCA_028571885.1 Gammaproteobacteria bacterium
TATTCCTGGAAAAATTCCCTTCAGAAGGATCGAAATCTGAACCTTGATATTGCTGTGGGCTTTTCTGGTGGTGGTACCCGTGCAGCAGCACTTTCTTATGGTGTTTTAAAAGGTCTTAAGGACACCACTGTCATGGTCGACGGTAAACCAGCACGTTTGATTGATCAAATAGATCAGATCAGCTCTGTTTCAGGAGGTAGTTTTACTGCAGCATATTATGGGCTCAATGGTGATGGTCTTTTTGATTCATTTAAACATGCTTTTTTATTACGCGATGTAGAACAGCACCTGTTATGGGGACTTTTTAACCCCATCGAGTGGTTCCGCAAGGGGGGGCGGACAGAGATGGCAATCCGCTATTATAATGATACTGTTTTCCATAATGCGACTTTTTCTGATTTCAAAAAAGAGGGACCGTTAATTGTTATTAACGCATCAGACCTGGGTCATGGGGTGCGCTTCTCATTTATTCAGGAATACTTTGACTTATTCTGTTCTCGACTGGATGATTTTCCAGTAGCCAGAGCTGTTACCGCTTCATCATCTGTACCCATTGTTTTTTTACCCGTTGTGCTTGAGAAGTACACTGACTGTGGTTCAATCGAACCTGAATGGTTAAAAATGGCAAAGGCACGAGTTAGAGAAACTAATGATCCGCTACTGTCAGAAACGGTTGCAGGCATTGAAGTTTTAAGAAACAAAGAACCACTTCGCTACATTCATCTGGTTGACGGCGGCATCACAGATAACCTGGGGTTGCTCGCCTTATATGACTTAGTCAGTCTGGGCGGCGGTGCACAACAAATGCTGCATAACATGAAGGCTACACCACCCAAATACTTTGTCATTATTTCGGTCAATTCTTCCACCACTCCAAATCGTGATATGGATATTAGTAATAAAGAACCAGGTATCTTTGAAACCATTAATTCAATGAGTGATATTCAATTGCATCGCTACAATCGCACCACACAGGAATTGATGCAGTCTAGCATCAAGCAATGGGCTAAAGCCGTCTCTACACCAGAACATCCTGTTAAATCTTACTTTATTAATGTGAGTTTAAAAGATGTTCAAAAACCGGAGTTGCGAGTACTTTTAAATAAGATCCCAACGAGTTTTGGTTTGAGTGAAGAGACTGTTGAACATCTGGTTGATAGCGGCGTCAATCTGCTCTATCAAAATCCGGAATACCAACGTTTAGTGTCCGATCTGCAAGGTACAATTGAACAAAAATGAGTGACCATAGGCTTAACACGGGTAATTAATAAATACACGCTGAATAGTTACGAAAAATTTACATTTTAAAGTGAAGCATGTCAATTAATCACCTGAATTAGTCACCTATGCGCTTGAATTCTGTATGGTTGCAGGCAGAGCAGGGTGGGATGCGGCCTGCCTTGTGAAAATGCAGCTCTTTGCCGCAATTCGAGCAGACCAGGGTGCCAATACTGGTGACTTCACCCGTATGCCAGACATTGCCTGTTTCTTTAAGATGCTCCAGTTCCTGACGGGTCTGATCAGCCATATTGGAAAACACAGCAAGTAATTTTTCTTCAACCTGATGCAGATCAAATTCCAGCCAGTCTTTAAAGCTTTTATTATTACGTTCCATTTTGCTGGCCGCATCATGCAAGTCGCGTTTGACATAGCGGGAAATAAGATCTATTTCTTCCTTACTCCAATGTTGTAAATCAGCGAGAAATTCTTCAGCATCTTTTACGCCATTTATGATCATGGGACCTGCAGTTTCATCCGCTTTTTCAGTCCACTCTGAGAGCTTATCCATCATGATGTTATAGCCATTGACTAACTTATCAGTGGCATCTTCAAAACTATTTTTGTTGTTGGGTTCCTGGCTCATACTGGTTGTCCTTTGAAATAGGTTAAAGTCTGGATCAGGTTTGGCACCCTCTCCACCCTAAGTATAGCTGAAAATGGAATTACTTGAACTAAAATTAATGGTACAATTCCCGGCTATTTAATAAAAGTTTTAAGAAATTTGAGATCCGGGAACAAAATCAATGAGTCAGGCGTATAACCCAAAACAGATTGAGCTTGAAGCGCAACGCTATTGGGAAGAAAACAGATGTTTTAATGTTACCGAAGATGAGAGTAAAGAAAAATACTATTGCCTCTCCATGTTCCCCTATCCCAGTGGTCAGCTGCATATGGGGCATGTGCGTAATTATTCCATCGGTGATGTGCTGTCTCGTTTTATGCGTATGCAGGGTAAAAATGTATTACAACCAATGGGTTGGGATGCATTTGGTTTGCCGGCAGAAAATGCGGCCATGAAACATAAGGTCGCACCAGGCAAATGGACGCGTGAAAATATCGCCTATATGCGTGATCAGTTAAAACGTCTGGGTTTTGGTTATGACTGGGATCGCGAAATTGCTACCTGTGAGCCCGAATACTACCGTTGGGAACAATGGCTGTTCACGCGCCTGTTTGAAAAAGGCGTGGTGTACAAAAAAAATGCCATAGTAAACTGGGATCCAGTCGATCAGACCGTATTAGCCAATGAACAGGTTATTAACGGCCGTGGCTGGCGCTCAGATGCACTGGTTGAACGCAAAGAAATTCCTCAGTGGTTTCTAAAAATAACAGATTATGCTGAAGAACTATTGCAGGGTATTGATCAGCTGGATGGCTGGCCTGAACAGGTTCGGACCATGCAGAAAAACTGGATTGGCCGCTCAGAAGGGGCTGAAATTTCTTTTGCTGTGGTCGATTCAGATGAAGTGACCGGGGAAACAGTTAAAGTCTTTACTACCCGTCCGGATACCTTAATGGGGGTGACTTATGTTGCCGTTGCTGCAGAGCATCCATTGTGTCTGAAAATGGCTGAAAATAACTCACAACTTCAGACATTTATTGCTGAAGCCAAGGTCATGTCCACCGCAGAAGCAGACATGGAGACCATGGAAAAGAAAGGTATGGATATTGGCCTGAAGGCGATTCATCCCATTACAGGCGAGCAGATTCCTGTTTATACCGCTAATTTTGTATTAATGGGTTATGGTGAAGGTGCAGTGATGTCGGTGCCTGCCCATGATCAGCGCGATTATGAATTTGCTCAGAAATATGGGCTGCCAATTAAGCAGGTCATCGCACCAGATGATGCCGCTACGCCATGTGATCTGGCACAGCAGGCTTTTACAGAAAAAGGTGTTCTGGTTGATTCTGCACAGTTTGATGGTTTGAGTTCGCAAGAAGCGATGTCAAAAATTCCTGAAGCACTGGAAAAAATAAACAAAGGCAATAAACGGGTTCAATATCGTCTGCGTGACTGGGGTGTGTCCCGGCAGCGCTACTGGGGAGCTCCCATTCCGATCATTAATTGTCCTGAATGCGGTTCTTTGCCGGTACCGGAAGTTGATTTACCGGTAATATTACCGGTGGATGTGGTGATTACCGGGGAAGGTTCACCAATTAAGAGTATGCCTGAATTTTATCAGTGTCAGTGTCCCAAATGCGGTGCGGATGCTGAGCGGGAAACAGATACTTTTGATACCTTTATGGAA
>JAPVVU010000364.1 GCA_028571885.1 Gammaproteobacteria bacterium
AGCAGAACAGAAAAAAACTAAATAAGTGTTCCACCAAAAGTAGGCCCCATGAGGGGAAATAGTGAGCATTCTTTATTTAATATCCGTATCAGAGCCTGTCATTAATTATTGTGCTCGGACTGCGTCAAATCGCCAAATAATTAATGACAGACTCTGATACTCAGTGTGCACCATTTAGGAACAGTTATTTAGTTGTTCAAGAATAAATCTTTAAAATCATTATGTAATGTTAGAAACCTCAAATCTTCTTTAACATCAATATCACATTGCTGCGATAATTCCCGCCAGCAAAAATCGTTGTCAGACAGCGCCTGCCTGGACTGCGCCATCACTCTATCAGTACCCCAGTCAATATTAGTAAAAATTTCCGGGATCACTTTTTTTGCTCCGATTAAAACATATCCGCCATCGATGGCGGGAGAAAAAACCATGTCATTGGCATCAAGCGACATGATGGCCTGCTGAAAATCATCTTTTCCAAGAAAGGGGCAGTCAGTGCCAATCAATATCACTTTTGAATATTGTTGTAGTCCTGATGCTAATGCATTGTACATCCTTGCACCCAAATCATGACCAGTCTGCAGTGAAGTTTCAAATTGTTCTGCACAAGACATCTGAGTAAAATAAGTTGTACTGCTCTCCGGGGTTATACAAATGTTTACCGGCGATAAAGCGGCAGCGATGACATTATCTACGGTATAGTCTAAAAGTCGACGATAGAGCTCTGTAGCGCCTTCTTTACCTAATGTGGGAATTAATCGGGTTTTTACCTGACCAGTGAGGGGTTCACGGGCAAAAACAATAATGAGGGTGTCCGGATAAGGAAAATTCTGTTGGCTCATATTCAGTATTGCTCTTGTTCAATATCGCTCAGGTTTAGTTTCATTCAGAATAATATTTTTTTACCAGTAATTCAGGTTTCACACCAAAAAAATACTGTAATCTCAGACTCCACATAAATAAAACAGTTTTAAGAATCCCATTTTTTTCCCATCGTCTTGAGGAGGTGATTACTGAGGATTTTAAACAAACAGGTTTACTCAATTTCCTCAAACGTTTACTGAACGCAATATCTTCCATTAAATCAATTGCGGGTATACCACCCACATCGTTATACAGTTTTTTTGTAACAAAAATGGCCTGATCGCCTGTGGCGATTCCAGTCAGACATGAGCGCCAGTTCATCATTTGTTCAATGATCCGAAAAAACCAATGGCCGCCGGACAGACGAACATTAAACCTTCCCCATAAAGAGTCTCTTGATGACGTTGAGAATGGAGCTGAGTATAACGCCGTTAAAATAATTTGATCGGCACGCTGTGGCAGAACAGTATCGGCATGAAGAAACAAAAATACCTGACCCGTCGCCATTTTTGCCCCCAGTCGCTGCTGTTTTGCCCTGCCCTTGTCAGAGGACATCATACGATCAACATAGGGACGAGCGAGAACACAGGTGTTATCCTGACTTCGGCCATCCACCAGCACAATTTCATGCCCTTGCTCGCGTAACGGCTGGAGTTTTTGGAGAAATGTCTGGATATTCTGAGCTTCATTCAAAACAGGAATGATAATGGAAATTTTCTGCCACATTTTCTGCTGCCCCACATTCTCCTTCCACATCGAACCCTGTCTTTCCACCTAAGCTTAAGTTCAGGTTCAGGTTAAAGCACCACCACAACTACTGCCCTTTCCTGCAGTACAGGCATAACAGTGACCTGCTACAGTGATTTCACGATGATGCAGATCGTTTAAACTGACCGTGCCGATATGTAATTTTTCATCCCTGTTTTTTAGCGGCAGGTCAAGCATCTGGTTAAAATCACAATCATAGATATATCCCTGCCAGTCAATACTGAGCTGATAGCGACACATTACCGCTTCAAGATTCTCTGCCTGATAGGCACTTTGCAGCAGATCCATGTAGGAATTAAACTCATTTTTTGATATCAGCGTACTGCCGAAACGTTTTACCGGGACATTAGTGATAGTGAATAGTTGATTAAAAGTAATACCAAATTGATCAACTAAAAAAGTTTTGTAATCTTTTTCCAGCTTCACTTGTTCGGGTGATAAAGAAGCCCCCTGCGGATTATAGACAAGATTTAAAATCAGTGGACTGTCTTTTTTACCATAGCCCAATTGATTAAGTTTTTTTAGCGCTTTGATACTACTTTCAAATACACCGTTACCTCGTTGTTTATTAACATTTTCTTCAAGATAACAAGGCATTGAAGCCATTATTTCCACCTGATTTTCAGCCAATTTTTCAGCCAGGTTTTCATAGCCGGGCTCATTTAATATCGTCAGGTTGCAGCGATCAATGACCTTAACGTCCAGATTATGCAAAACTTCAATAAGGTAAGTGTATTCGGGATGCATCTCAGGCGCACCACCAGTCAAATCCACGATTTTAATTTGATAGTTTTTTATGAAATCCAAAGTTTGTAGTAATACTTCATGAGACATTTCTTCACTGCGATTGGGTCCTGCATTAACATGACAGTGCAGACACTGTTGATTACAGCGATATCCCAGATTTATTTGCAGAATATCAATTTTTTTTCGATTGATTGCAGGAAACGGTATTTTATTCAGCAGAGGAAGTGTATCAAGCATATTTTTTACGGGGATAAGTTATAGTAATAAGCTAAGTGTTTTCAGATCAGTTTCCAGGAAGTTGCCCCAAAGAACAGTATAAAATAAATATAGAATGCTGATTAGATATCTGAACTATCTACTAAATCCTACTATTATATCCTATTTCATCAGCAACATTTCAGCGGACTCTGTTATGTAAAGCCTTATGGCAGGGTAACTAATTGATCAAAATTCGCACTTTCAAGAATTTGTATGACTTCTTCATTTGCATTGACTATTTTTATGCGGCTTTTGTTACGTTCAACAAATTCCCATAGGGCAATAATCATCCCTAAAGCTGAAGAATCAAGGTAATCAGAATCTTTAAGGTCAAGCACATACTCCTGAACCTGATCAATATCGGTATAGGCTCTTCGAAATTCAGATGCCAATGGAAACTGGAACTTTCCAATTATCTTAATGGTCAATGCATTTCCACTATCAGATAGGTTGGTAAGAATTGACATCAGTATAAGCTCTCCAGTGTATCTTATTATTTAAAACATCTTACTGCAGACATATCTGCATATATGGCTACTATAGAACTAAATAGAAAAAAAATCATTAAATACAAAATAAAAATGAGTATTTAATGATTATTTTTCAAAAGCACGAATGCACCTTAGAGCAGTTATCTCTGAACTCTACCTAACCTTGGAAAAACAGGCTGTTTTTTCATTTATTTAACCTTAGCTCAAATAATAACAACATTAGATAAAGTAACCATTATTTATCCACAAAAGCTGTGGATAAGTCTGTGAATAAATAGTTAATATCTTTCTCGAAACAGCATTAACACTAATGCTTATATAAACTGCTCATTTTTTAACCATATAATTTAAAGCTTAGTTATCAGTTAGTTATAACGCATTATTATAATTTACATGATATA
>JAPVVU010000365.1 GCA_028571885.1 Gammaproteobacteria bacterium
CCAAAAGGGGCAATCCACCGTGCACCAAAGCCAGCGCCGGAATAGATCGTGTCTAATTCATCATTATAGGCATTGCCGGCATCGAGGAAACCTGCGATCACCCATTTTTCTGAGACTTGATGATTATATTCGATACTACCGGTGACCACATTACGACCTCCAACGACGTTACCTTCCTTGTCTTTTGGGCCAAGCGCCTTCCATTTATAACCACGGATACTGTGATCTCCACCGGCATAAAAGCGCAGTGAAGAAGGGTATTGATCAAAATCACTGGTTTGTGCAAAACCTAATTCACCGCGAAGTATCAGTCGTCCATTATCAGTTACGGGCAGTAATAGACGCGATTTCAGATAGAGACGGGAATAATCAATGTCGGAAAACAGGTCAGAATTTGCGGTTCGTAATTCACCATAAAGTGCCCAGCCAGTACGAGGAAAAAGTACTTTTTCAAATCGGCTAAGTTCAATCCTGGCACCTAAACTCAATAATTCAGTTCTTGTTTTTGGCTCATTGCCACTGGTAAAATTTTCATACCTGTATTCAGTAAATAATGTTGTATTCCAATCTCTCCATTTAAACCAGTAACCACCTTCCAGCTCAAAAGTATCACGGTCTGTGTTGTCAGTATCTTCTGTTTCAAATTTTGGAATAATGCCGATTTTATCGGTACGCGGATCACCGATGGGTATCCAGTAGGCGCCCTGTATAAAACTTTTTTTAGAGGATAATTTTGTTATGACATCAGCATTATGACCACGATGATTTAAACGTCGATGTTGCCAGCGAAAGCTGACATTAGCTTCGATTTCAGTATCATAACCCGCCCCCATAGTATATCTATGCCGCTTAGCAGGTTTTAGCGTGACATCAATCGGCACTTGATGCTCTGTTACTTTTTTAAAATCGGGTTTTATGTCAACAGAAGAGAAATAACCTGAACTGTAAAGGGAATTTTGTAATTCCAGCAGGTTTTCCTGAGAAAGCGGCTCGCCTGTTTTAGTATCTTGTATATATGCTCTGATAAATTCTTCATTGAGAAAATTCTGATGGAAATAAAATTGACCCAGATGAAATTGTTCTCCGCTTAACAGGTGTATATAAATTTTAGCGGTATTAGTCTTTGGCTCAACAATCACCTTCGTTTTTTGTGTTTTTATTTGTGCATAACCGAGTCTGCCAATGTCGGCAATCAGTTTATCTTTGGCGACTTCGTATTGCTCATGATGTAGTGAGTCACCGAGTTTGACGGGAAAGTCTGTAATGACTGCTGCAACGTCAGGATCTGATTTGCCGGGACCACTGACAAGCAGATTAAGTTCAGTGATTTTGACGGGAGTACCAGGTGTCACTGTATAAATTGCCTGCCAGAGCACAGCAGATTTTTTTTCCAGCAGGCTGTTTGTTTTGACATGATAATAGCCGAATGGCTGTAAAGCATCAGCGATATTTTTTGCGGCTTTTTTATGCAGTTTTTTCAGCCAGGCCTCAGAAAAGTGAGGGTCGTTCAGACTTTTTCTCAGTTCAAGATAGGCCAGGGCATTTTTTTTTAAATCACCCTCAAGACCGTTGATAATGATTTCGACTTTAACTGGCTTTGAATGGTTTACCTGAATTTCTGCATGGGCCATCCGGGTACTAAAAGTAAGATTGATAATTGCTATTAGTAATACTTTTAGTACCAGGATGAGATGAATTCGAGCTTTTAAAAATAAACAAAGCAGCACAATTCAGCTACTTAAGGCTGTTGTTCTGCTGATTGTTCAGCCAAAGATTTTTCTAATCGTTCAAATTTATGCCAGTGATTGATAATGCGGCAAAATAGTTCAGCTGTTTGCTCAGTATCGTATTTAGCTGAATGTGCTTTTTCGTCATCCCACTCCAGTCCGGAGGCTTGTGCGGCACGGGACAGGACAGTCTGTCCATAAGCCAGTCCACCAAGTGTCGCGGTGTCAAAGGTGCTGAATTTATGAAAGGGACTGCGCTTAATTTGATTACGATCAATCGCTGCATTGATAAAATTCAGATCAAAAGTAGGGTTATGTCCCACTAAAATGGCACGAGTACAGCCTGTTGCTTTGAGTTCACTGCGGATCGGACGAAAGATTTCTTTTAGCACAAAATCTTCCGGCTTATTCATTCGAAAGGGATTAAAAGGATTGATCCCGGTAAATTTGAGTGCTGCAGGGTCCAGATTTGCCCCTTTAAACGGCTCAACATTGTAAGCATAAGTTTCACAGCAAATGAGATCACCCTGTTCATCCATGCGCAGCAATGTGGCTGCAACTTCGAGTAAGGCATCGGTTTTGTGATTAAATCCTGCTGTTTCAACATCGACAACAACGGGTAAAAATCCTCTGAACCTTGCTGCAATCCCTGTTGCCGGTATGTCTTCTTTAATTTTTTTCTTGGTTTTGGCCATGTGACTCATTCTTTATGATTCATTTTTTAGGATTCATTCTTTAGGATCAAGGTACTAGTTTCCAATTGATTGTCTGGCCTGCTCTTAATGGGATGACGACGTCATCGCCAAATTGATAGAAGTCAGGAACTGTCCATTCTTCACGCCGGAGAGTGATTTTATCACTATTTGCCTCAAGACCGTAAAATAAAGGGCCATTTAAACTGGAAAATTGTTCTAATTTGTCGAGTGCGTCTGCATTATCGAATGCTTCGGTATAAAGTTCTATGGCAGCAAAGGCAGTAAACATACCGGCACAGCCACATGAGGTTTCTTTGTTGTGTTTGCCATGAGGTGCACTATCAGTACCCATAAAAAACTTTTTATTACCCGATATGGCGGCTTTGACCAATGCTTCCCGATGAGTTTCCCGTTTTAGCACAGGCAGGCAATAATGGTGTGGTTTAATACCGCCGACCAGCATATCGTTGCGGTTCATCAGCAGGTGATGGGCGGTAATCGTTGCCGCAACATAGGGTGAACTTTCAATGACAAAATCAGCTGCATCTGCCGTGGTAATGTGTTCAAAGACCACTTTTAATTCTGGAAAATCCTTGATAAGTAAATCAAGACGTTGCTCGATAAACTGTTTTTCACGGTCGAAGATATCAATGTCATCACTGGTGACTTCACCATGCACCAGTAAAGGTAAACCCAGTTTCTGCATCATTTCCAGTGTCGGGTAACATTGACGGATATCGGTCACACCGGCATCAGAATTGGTTGTTGCGCCTGCCGGGTAAAGTTTGACTGCGGAAATAATGCCGCTATCCATTGCGGTCTTAATTTCCTGGGCAGGCGTACTATCGGTCAGGTACAGGGTCATTAGTGGCTGAAAAGCGGTATTCTCTCCTGCTGCATCCAAAATGGCCTGCCGATAAATCCGGGCTTGTTCGGTGGTGGTCACAGGCGGGGTTAAATTAGGCATAATAATGGCCCGGCCACATTGTTTTGCAGTAAATGGTACGACTGCTTTGAGTATATCACCATCACGAACGTGCAGATGCCAGTCATCGGGGCGTATGATGCTGATGCTTCTGCCTGTGAAAGAAGGG
>JAPVVU010000366.1 GCA_028571885.1 Gammaproteobacteria bacterium
AGAAAAATAAGTGACCATGGGCTCAACAGTGGTCATTAAGAAATATACGCTGAATAGTTACTATTTTTTTAATTATTTCTGTCGGTAGATTCAATTAATGTCACTGAATTTTCTTCTGCCTGTTTAAGTTGTCGCTGAGCACGACGAACCTGATGTCGCAAACTTAATATCACCATACTATTAATAAACGTTGCAAGCAAAGCACCAACCATAATGGCACCAACTAACAATATTGACAGTGGTTGTGTCACACTACCATAATAAAAATTAAACACAACTTCTTCAGCATTGACGATAGCTATCGCCACACCAAAAGCCATAAATATAAGTAAAATTATAATGCTAAACAATCGTTTCATGTATTATACCGATTAGATTATTTAAATAGATATACAGAAGAAATATTTATCAAGCTGATATAATGCTTTCTATTAAAGTATAACCTTAAACAAATGTTATATCTCTATTCTTTGTAAATAAAATACTGATAATAAAAAGACGATATGAAGCTTGATTATGTTAAGTTATAAAATCTCTTTATTACGTGTTTTATTAACTCGCTCTCTTAGCTCTTTGCCTGGTTTGAAATGCGGAACATATTTAGATGCAAGCGTCACAGCATCACCTGTTTTAGGGTTTCTACCCGTTCTTGGTGGACGATAATGTAATGAAAAGCTGCCAAATCCGCGGATTTCAATACGCTCGCCAGAGGCAAGTGTTTGAGCCATAAGATCAAGCATTGATTTAACGGCTAGTTCGACATCTTTATAGGCTAATTGAGATTGTTTTTGAGCAAGCGCTTCAATCAACTCAGATTTTGTCATTGTTTATATTATCCTTAGGTCGATTGGCTTAAATTTATGGTCCATTGTAATTATTATCACTGTCTATTCCAAATGCTATTCCCAAAATTCTTAAAATCCCCTGAAAGGCAGGGCATTAAAATAGAGAAAAATTAGAAAAGTACAGCTTTAGGCCATAATATAATTCAACACAACATTTATAATTGAGAAATATCTCTCAATTTCTATTTATCTTTTGTCTCTTTATTTAAAATAAGGTTTGTAAATAAAAAAAATTATTTAGTTATTTTACAAAAGTTATCCTAATTTTTTTTGTAAAGTCGCATCACTTCTTGAAAAACTTCAGCAATTGATAAGTCAGAAGTATCAATAATAATCGCATCTTCTGCCGCTTTCAGAGGCGAAGCTGCACGATTCATATCTCGCTCATCTCGTTCCTGTATATCAACAATCAGGTCAGCGAGCTTAACATTATTTCCTTTCTCTATCAACTGCTTATAGCGTCTTTTTGCTCTTTCATCCGCAGAAGCTGTTAAAAATATTTTGAGTGAGGCATCGGGAAAGATAGACGTTCCCATATCGCGACCATCAGCAATAAGACCTGGTTTTTGCAAAAAAGCCTGTTGTCGTTTATATAACGCATCACGCACCTGAGGTATTGCTGCAACCTTTGAGGCATTATTTCCTGCAGCCTCAGTTCTAATTAGTGCCTCGACTTCTTGCCCTTCCAATAAAATATCACCCCGGGGAAGAAATTGTACAGCCAGATTTTCAGCAATCTGTGCAACTTCATTATTTGAGTCTAAAGCAATTCCCTTCTGGACACAGGCAAGCCCTGTCAGGCGGTAAAGCGCCCCACTGTCTAAATAATGCCAATCAAGCTCTGCAGCGAGTAAAGCTGAAATAGTGCCTTTACCGACACCACCAGGGCCATCAATAGTAATAACCGGCGTAGTCTCTGCATTGTCCATTAAGAGATCATTCACTAAGAAACAGCCTTTTTATCATTTACCTGTAAACCCGAAGACCGGGCAAGGGTTATAAAACCGGGGAATGAAGTATTTACATTGGCACAATCCTTAATTGTAATGGCACCCTTTGCTTTTAAAGCAGCCATTGCAAAAGACATAGCAATTCGGTGATCACCGAGGCTATCAACCGTCCCGGATCCAAACTCACCACCATTGATGATCAAGCCGTCTTTAGTCCCTTCACAATCAATACCCAAAATTTGCAAACCATCAATCATGGCTTGAATTCTATCGCTTTCCTTAACACGTAATTCCTCAGCACCAGTAAGAATGGTTTGTCCCTGAGCACAGGCAGCGGCAATAGAAATGGCCGGAAATTCATCAATCGCCAGGGGAACCTGATCCTCCGGGATATGAATACCTTTTAATTGGGCATGACGAATACGAATATCAGCAACTGGCTCACCACCTACTTCCTTTTCATTTGACAGAGTAATATCGGCACCCATTAGCTTGAGAATGTTAATAATACCGGTACGGGTAGGATTGATACCCACATGATTAAGAGTAATGTCAGAGCCCTCAGCAATGCTGGCGCCAACCATAAAAAAAGCGGCCGAAGAAATATCTGAAGGCACATCAATATTTCCAGCGATTAATTTACCACCACCCTGGAGACAAATTTTACTACGCTGCTGGTCCAATTTTTTTATATCGAGATTATAGCCAAATCCCTGCAGCATACGCTCGGTATGATCACGCGTCGGTGCAGGTTCTGTCACACAGGTTTTTCCCTGAGCGTAGAGGCCTGCCAGTAAAACGCAGGACTTAACCTGGGCACTGGCCATTGGTAAAATATAATCAATACCCTTAAGTTGTGTTTCAGCATCACTATGAATATTTAAAGGTGCAGTACCCTGTTTACCATCAGAGTCATTTGATTCAATATCTGCACCCATTTGTATCACAGGATCTGTCACACGCTTCATTGGTCTGGATGATAATGAAGAATCACCCGCTAAAGTAATATCAAAGCCCTGAGCAGATAACAGTCCTGTTAATAAACGCATCGATGTGCCAGAATTACCTAAATCCAACGGCGCATCCGGCTTTTTTAGCCCATGCATACCGACACCATTAATGATAACCTTTCCTTGATCATCCGGACCCTGAATTTGAACACCCATAGCCCGAAATGCTTTTAGAGTTGCTAAAGAGTCTTCACCCTGTAAAAAACCAGAAATAGTCATGGTACCTTCACTCAGCGAACCTAACATAATAGAGCGATGTGAAATAGACTTATCACCAGGAACACGAATTTTTCCCGATAAATGACCACCGGGTTGAGCGATATAGGTAATTAATTGTTCTGACATAATCTTCCAGGTTACTAAGAGAGTTGCTTATATAAGGAGTACTCTTCAATTTAAGGTCTGTAAAATAAAACAGCTATAGTTTACGAAAAAAGAATGTAAGTGCAAGTTTTATATTGGATTCGGCTGAATAAATTGAGATTTTTTGCACGCATCAAAAATTTTAATCTTTGCTTATTAATAATAACTTAAGATTATAAGTAACTATTCAGCATATTATTAACAAAAAGCTTGTGGTTGCTTATTTTTCTGACTTTGATTGTCTGAACGAAGTAGCTTCTCATAACAGAAAGCAAAGTCAGAAAAATGAGTGACCATAGGCTTAACACGGGTAATTAATAAATACACGCTGAATAATTACGATTATA
>JAPVVU010000367.1 GCA_028571885.1 Gammaproteobacteria bacterium
ATTGATATTTTTGATATTGTTAATGATGTTTATTTATCAGTAAAGAAGGAACAGGAGTCGGATAAATGAATAATACGCCTGACTCTGTCAACAGCAATCCCTATATACCAATGATGGCAGAAATTCAATTAGTTGAGCCATTAACAGAGCGTGAAACATTGTTTCGAGTGCTCTTGCCAGAGCCGCTCAATCACCGACCCGGACAATTTGTTATGGCTGGTCTGCCGGGCATTGGTGAATGCGCCATTTCCATCAGCAGCGGTCTTGAAAGTGGACCAATACTGGAAATGGTGATCCGCAAAGCAGGTAATGTGACGGGTGTGCTGCATCAATTAAAAAAATCTGACATGATGGGTATCAGAGGCCCCTTTGGTTCTGGTTTTGATCTAAATGACTTTCGTAATAATAAAGAGGGAAATAAAGACATAGTCATTATCGCAGGCGGCTTAGGTCTGGTTCCGTTACGTTCTCTTATCATTCCAATAATGGCGCATAAATCGGATTATGGCAGGGTGCATCTTATTATCGGTTCAAGAACGCCAAAGGAAGCCCTGTTCAGACAACAGATACGTGAATGGAAACAGCAGCCGGACTGCACTATTACAGAATTAGTGGATGATACAGATTTTCAGGTGTGGGATGGTGAAGTCGGTCTGGTGACTGAACCCATTCATAAACTGGCAATCGATGAGAAAAACACCCTGCTGGTTTTATGCGGACCACCGGTCATGTATAAATTTGTTTTAATGGAAATAAAAATGAATTTTAATATTCCAGATGAGCATATTTATGTGGATCTGGAACGCAGAATGCGTTGTGGTCTGGGCAAATGCGGCCATTGTCAAATCAACCATGTATATTGCTGTAAAGACGGCCCGGTTTTCCGTTATTCACAATTAGCAGACTTGCCCGAGGCACTGACATAATGAAACCTAAAATTGCCTTTTTTGATTTTGCCAGTTGTGAAGGTTGTCAGCTGGCTTTACTTAACTGTGAAGATATTCTACTCGATTTATTGGAATTAGTTGATTTAGTTGAATTCCGGGAGGCAATTTCAGAAACAAGTGCACACTATGATATCGCCTTTATTGAAGGCAGTATTCACCGTGAAGAAGACAGTAAGCGTTTGCTGGATATTCGTTCCAGAAGTGGCTATTTAGTCGCTCTGGGTGCCTGCGCCTGTAATGGTAATGTCCAGGCGCGTTCCAATTTTATTTCCCCTGCTGAAAATTATAAACTGATTTACGGAGAAGCAGCACGTGACCGTGTTCAGGTCGATAAAAACTACTGGCCATTATGGGCGCATACGCGTGTTCGATCAGTCGAAGAGATTGTTAAAGTAGATTACTATCTGCGTGGTTGTCCGATGGATGCAACAGAATTTCTGACTCTGGTAAAAGCATTATTAACGCATCAAATTCCTCATTTCCCAGAAAATGCAGTATGTGTGGAATGTAAGCGCAATGCCAATGAATGTGTTTTTGATAAGGGCATGAGCTGTCTTGGCCCTATTGCATACGGGGGCTGTGATGCAGTCTGTGTGAATAACGGACATGTCTGTGATGCCTGCCGGGGATTATTACCCTATGCCAATGTAGAAGCGCATAATGAATTGATGTTAAGTAAAGGTATTAGCAAAGAAGCCATTAAGAGTCGTTATCGACTTTTTTGCAGTGCAGAAAAAATGAGCCAGACCTGAAAGTGGATATAAAAAACAAATGACGACTAAGAAAACAATACACATTAAAATTGATCATGTCACCCGACTGGAAGGTCATGGCAGTATTTTGATTGATGTTGACAAAGGCAGTGTTGAAAACCTCAAGCTGGAAATTGTAGAGGCCAATCGTTTTTTTGAAAATCTGGTGAAGGATTTACCACCACATGATGTCCCGCAAATCGTCAGTCGAATTTGCGGGATCTGTTGTGTGGGACATCAGCTGGCTGCTATGAAGGCCGTTGAAAATGCCCTTAACTTAAGTATTAGTCCGCAAACACGATTATTGAGAGTCTTATTAAACGAATCTCAATTTTTACAAAGTCACGCCCTGCATCTGTATTTTCTGGCAATCCCGGATTATGTGGGGGTAAAAAGTATTTTACCACTGGCCAGTTCCCATCCTGAACTGATAAAAAAGGCCTTAAAGTTAAAAAAACTGGCCAATGATTTCACCACTGTTTTAGGCGGCAGAGCACTACACCCTATGATGCCGACTCTGATTGGCTGGAGAAAGCTGCCCGATAAAAATAAGCTGCAGGCACTACTGGAACGCTTACATGAATCAGTCAAAGACATAGAAGAAATGGTGGATTTTGTCAGCCGGTTAAAATGGCCTGATTATGAACGGGAAACAGAATACGTGAGCCTGAAACATGCTGATGAATATGCTTTATATGAAGGTAAAATTTACAGTTCTGACACAGGCCAGTCAGTAGCAGAATCGGATTATCGTCAGGTGACCAATGAATTTACAGTGGCACATTCCACGGCAAAATGGTCCCGATGGAATAGAGAATCTTATATGGTGGGAGCACTGGCCAGAGTCAATAATAATTATGAGCAATTATATCCACAGGCACAAGAAGTTGCCAATGCGCTGGATTTAAAAGTACCTTGCTATAATCCCTATAAAAACAATCCGGCGCAAATGGTTGAGATTGTGCATTGCACTTATCACTGCATTGAAACATTGCAGCAGTTATTGGCGCAGGACTTACAAATGGAAGATCTCCAATATCAGGCAGGCGAAGGCATTGGCTCCAGTGCCATTGAAGTGCCAAGAGGACTTTTATTTCATGAATATGGCTTTGATAAAAATGGACTCTGTAATCATGCGGATGCAGTAATACCAACCAGCCAGAATATTAATAATATTGAGCGGGACATGAAGCAGTTTGTACCGCAAATGTTACCCGTCATGGAAAAAGAGGCTCTGGCTGCACATATGGAAATGTTATTGCGCGCCTATGACCCCTGTATTTCCTGTTCTGTGCATATGCTGGATGTACGCTTTGTTTAAAGAGTTGTCTAAACCTTTGTCTAAGAGAAGTGTTACATTAATTGCTATTGGTAACCGGAACAGGGGGGATGATGGCATCGGTCTGTTTATTGTCGAAGCAATAAAAGACCAGTTGTCGCCAGATATTGACGTGCAAATATGGGAAGATAAAGATGCTTTGTCAGTGGCCGCAGAATTATTAGAGATTAAAACGCCAATTGTTATTGTAGATTGTGCTGACATGGGCATAAAAGGTGGTGATTTCAGATGGTTTAAACAGTCTGAATGTTCTTTTGAGCAACACCTGAATGCAATATCAACTCATGGCTTTGGCTTTGCAGATGCGTTAGCTCTGGCAGAAACGCTTGGCTTTGAACAGGATTTGTCTTTTTTTGCAATACAGCCGATACAACTTGATTTTGAGCATGGAATGAGTGATGTTTTAGAAAAAAACAGAGACACTATGTCAAAGTCATTATTAGCGCAATTAGACAAATTAAAG
>JAPVVU010000368.1 GCA_028571885.1 Gammaproteobacteria bacterium
TTATTTATTTGATAAGGATCAATAATTCATTCAAAACTAAATTTTTCTATAGACAAAATTGAATGTTTAGATAATACTTAATCATAAGAACTAGTTTATTACTACCCAAATTTGAAGGGGCTCGACAAGCCGATAACCGGCTACAGGCTATATGCCACATGATATGTCGTAGGCCCTCAAGTAACCCCGCTAGCTAATCCCTGGCGGGGTTTTTTATTATTTCTCCCCAGCTTCCATTATTGCCCTTGCCTGAAATAACAATGATTCCATAATATCCACATCTATATATAGACAAATCTGAATATTTTGTACTAGTATGGACATTAGAGGGCATAGTTATGACTATACAAAATAGAACTCATTCAAATAATCAACCCAAAGATAAGAGGCAAGTTGCATTAAAAACAGCCTTGAATATTCTTGATAAGTGGGAATGTAGTGAACAAGAGAAAATGACTATATTGGGGATAGGTCGTTCTACGCTTCATAAATATCAAAGCGATCCCTATTCAGCCAGAGTATCACATGACTTACTGGAAAGAGTCAGTTACTTGCTCAATATTCATTCATCATTAAGAATTCTTTTTGAGAATAAAGATAATGTCTATGGCTTTGTTCGCATGCCTAATTCAAACTATTTCTTTAATGGTGCAACTCCAATGGACATAATGAATAGTGGAAGCGTTGCGAACCTTTACGAAGTCAATAATCAGATCACCACTTTAAGAGGTGGCCAATGGTAACAACAACATTTGATAAGCAAGTATGTTACCGCTTAATCAATAGTAAATTTCCGCCCATTGCTCTCTTTGATGATGTTGCTGATGCTGATGAATTTGAAGCCCTCTATGAAATACAGGCAATGACTAACCCTAGAGTTCAAAATGAAGTAGGCAACTTAAATCTGTTGCCTGCTAAAGAAATACCATTTGATATACCCGGATGTAACTGGGCAATAGCACCTTTCACACATATCAGACCAGAAGGCTCTCGCTTTTCTGATGGCACGTATGGCATCTATTATGTTGCTGAAAATATAGAAACTGCTATCACTGAAACTGTATACCATCAGGAAGAATACTTAAAAAATGTAGAGGGCTTTAAGTATGAAAGAATCGTAATGCGAACTTTATGCACTACCTTTTCAGCGGAACTGGTTAATATCGCCGACCCATTAATTGATGACCGTGGGTGGTACGATCCAGATGACTATACACCCGCTCAACAATTAGGTGCAAAAGTTAAAGAAGAGGGTTCTTCAGGCATCTGGTACGGTTCAGTAAGAAACAACTATGCTAACTGTTACGCTTTGTTCACGCCAAAATGCATCGATAAAATTGACCAAGGCTGTCATTACGAATACATTTGGGACGGCTCAGAGATTTTTGCAGTATCCAAAATAAGTACCATTGAGTAATTCAGGCTATTTTCTGAGCTTTTTGGCATTCGTCCAAGTAGCACTTATCACTGACGCAGCTAGTTTAAGGAATATTAAAAGAATAAGGATTTAACTTCTACGGTATCTAAATTGCACCTAAAATCATCATAAATATCATTTATAAGGTGAACAGCGGCCTGATTTCAGAATTGCTAAAATAAGAACATTATGATGAGTTATTAAATAGTTTTAAGTGCAATTTAGGTGCAATAACCCCCGCAAATACACACTATTTGCACCTGTTTTACACCAATTAACGCCGGTTTTCTCCTCATAAAAAAATCGCTTCCGTAAAATAGCAGCCTGTTCTTCATCGGCTTACTGCGGACATTTAAAAAATAAACATGACTGCAGTTTTGAATAACCGGGTATAGTTCATAAGTGTAAATGTCGTGAAGGTTAAAGAAAATTTTTCTGCACCAGTGTTTCAATGTCTGATAGAGCAGACAGTCCTTTATCGTTGAATAGGGATAACATGGTTTGCGCAATAGGTATCCAATGGTTTTCTGATTGTTCCACCAATTTTTGCAGTGGCGATAATTTTTTATCTTTAAGCCACTGCGGGTAAATTTCAACTAATGCAGGAAAAATTTCACGACGCATACCTTTGAAGTTAGCAAAATAGAAATGAATTTGGGAATCATCATTGTTTTCAATCAGTCGAGGTAATGTTGAAATGGCATCGGCAATATGATCCTTGACTGCACGAGCCATAAACTCGCTTTTTGAACGTGGCATTTGCATAACCATATCCGACCATTCTTTCCCAAGTATATTGCTCGACTGAATTTCACCAATTTCATGATATAGAACCGTATCCGCTTCCAGGGAAGCCAATTGTTCTAATGATATCTCTGGCTTATTATCAAAATCATAGCATTCCAACGCTCTTGCCAGGGGATTATCTTTATTATACCAGTGGGACTCTTCATATTTTTCCCAGATAAAACGCTTTAGAGATTCTTTTCGAATAAAAATGGATTGATTGTGACTCATACCTGGCGGAGCAGCAAGTTCTCTGGCATATTCATGACCACAGATATACAGATGATAATCTTCATGGATTGTTTTGCTCTCGAGATTTGCAAGAAAGAAAACCGGTTTCCCATAATTGCCATAACCACCACTATAAATCAGATTATCTTGTTCAATAAAACTATTAATAGCAGGTGCGTCATAACAGGAAAATTCTTGTTCACTGACATGAATATTACTTAAGGTTTCGCCTTCCAGGTTATCCCAATGCATTTCTCTTTCAGTTAACCAGTTTCCAATATCATCATTGGATAATTTCTGTCCAAAAGGAATATTATGCTCCCAACGATAAAACTCACGCATTTTTAAAAGATAAATGCAAAGGGTGTAGTTGCCGGCGTACTGGGCATCTGAAATATGACAATTTCTGATAATGGTATTTTTTAATTGCTCGGTTGGAATAGTCAACATGACAAACCTCTATTTTTATGTGCCAGACTATTGTTGATTTAGTAAAACAGATTAGACATTCTCAGTTCAAAACGTAATGTTAACTGTATTGCTAAGAAATGATTGTATCCTGAATTGTTCTTAATAAAAACACATTAAAATTAAGGATAATATGCAAAGATTAAAGCAATTCATGAAACTTAAAACATTCACTTTAAGAGGAAATTACTGGGAAGCCGCCCCATAAAAGTAGACACCTATCTTATTTAATTGATTGAAAAAGGGGGAGTATACGTCATTGCATAACGATCGTATCATAACTTGAATATCTGGTTAGTGCCTTGGGCAGTGATTATTGAATTGTAAATAATTTGACATTCTCAGTGTATTTGTCATTCTTTATTCTCGAATTGCGAATAAAGAATGGTGAGATGATTCTAAAACCACGAGATATTTTGTTTTTACTAAAACTGATTGTTTATGGCAAAAAGGCATGGTCTTTTAATAAGATAGCAGTGGAGCTAGGTATGAGTTCCTCTGAAGTACATGCTGCAGCCAAAAGAACACTTGCAGCTAGACTCAGTATAAAACATGAAGACAA
>JAPVVU010000369.1 GCA_028571885.1 Gammaproteobacteria bacterium
CCATTCCGCTGAATGGGTAAACCAGCGTCCACCACTATAATCGGGGTTGCCCGGTGCCGCTTCAGAGACTTAGGTCTCTCAGATGAGTGTCTCCATGAGCCAACAAATGCATTCTTATTGTTTCCGCTCAACTAACAATATTCTTTCCTATAACTTTACTCCCTGTTTATGAATTGTTGTGTAATATCAGTTGATACCATAGTTTCAATATGTGAGTAGGATAATCCTGACGTTAAGCCAAAAAAAATAATTCGTTAATTTTTTTTCAAGTTATTAGGGGGATGTCGATTATGGTTCCCTCTGTGGCCTGTATTAACTGCAGTCCTTTATTCTCTTATAGCACTGCCCTCATAAGATGCCTGTATTTATTACTCTTAATTTTAGGGCAGGCTTTTGCAGGAATTTTATTTTAGTTCGCTAAGTGGGCTGCCAACCTTACTAACTCGATATAGTTGGCCCGGTAGCCATGCTCATCTTGTTCTCTGGCTGATTGAGCCAGTTTGATAATATCCTCATAATTAAACTGACCTGAATATTTTCCACCTCGTAACAATTGTCCATAGGCTGCCACACTGGCTGAAAATCTAAATCTTGCGGAGGTGTTAGCGTCGTTCTTAATATCACTCATTAAGATTGATTTTGCAATCAGCTGGCTGTTAGTCTGAGCAGGTTTTTTATAACGAACTTTTAAAAAGGCCAGTTCATTTTTAAAAACATCTGTTCCGGCATCATTATGGGATGATGTTTTATCCGAAGCATAACGCAGAGGGTCTATCATGCCAGGCTCTCCGGATAGTACTACTTCATAAAGAGCGGTCACTGTATGTCCAGCTCCAATATCACCCGCATCCACTTTATCATTATTAAAATCTTCTTGTTTCAGCAGTCGATTTTCATATCCAATCAGACGATATTCTTTAACATTGGGACTGAATTCAATTTGAATTTTGACATCCCTGGCAATGGTTAATAAGGTGGAGGATATTTCATTGACCAGAACTTTTTGTGCTTCTAATAAGTTATCAATATAGGCTGCTGTACCATTACCAACATCTGCCAGTTGCTCCATGAGATCATAATTATAATTACCGCGACCATAGCCCAGGGTACTCAGTGCTATACCGGATTTTCTTTTTTCTGCAATCAGTTCTTTTAAACGGTGGGTATCACTGATACCGACATTCATATCACCATCAGAAGCAATAATAATACGATTAATGCCATCCTTAACAAAGGCTTTCTGAGCTAATTTATAAGCGGTGCGAATACCGGCTTCGCCATGAGTGGAGCCCCCGGCAGTTAATTGCTCAATTGCCTGTTCAATTTTAAAACGCTGATTAGCAGGTGTTGGTTCCAATACCACCCCGGCTGCACCGGCATAAACAACCAGACTGATTTTATCTTTTTCAGTTAATTGTTTAACTAATAATTTTAATGATTTTTTAACCAGATCGAGCTTATCAGGTGCTTGCATTGATCCTGAAACATCCACTAAAAAAACCAGGTTTGCCGGGGGCATTTCAGCCTTATCAATATCATATCCTTTAATACCAATATGCAGTAATTTTGAATTTTTATTCCAGGGTGTTGCTGCAATCTCTGTCGTAATAGAGAAGGGTACATTGAGATTTTTAACTATAGGATAGTCATAATCAAAATAATTAATTAACTCTTCAGTTTTTACTGCATCCCTGGGGGGCAAATTTCCCTGCATTAACAGACGCCGTACATTGCTATAGGAAGCCGTATCAACATCAATACTAAAAGTTGATACAGATTGCTTACTTACCTGATGAACAGGATTATCTCTATAGGCCTGATACTTTTCTGTATTGGGATGTTCCACAGGTATTGTATGCAAATAATTTTTTTGACTGATAGTCTGTGCCTGAGAGCTGCTGAGATCATACCGTTTATAGTTCTCAGGTTTTAACCCGTTCTGGCTTCCACCATTACAGGCGGTTAATAAAAGAAACAGGCAAGAGCTGCTGATAATGAGTGAATGCTTATTCATAATGATTCCCTTTGTTGTTATAGCTATCGTTATCGATAGATAAAAAATATTATTTATTATCTGCTTTTCATTAATTGGGAATATAATCCCAATTCATATTTGTGATTATATTCCCAAATTATTTTGTTTTCAATCCCTTTTTTAATTTGATATACTCAATTTATGAAATCAAATGCCCTGATAACAGCTTTGGTTAAGGCCAGTTACACTATTTTATATGCTCTTGCACGAATACTCTTACGCCATGGAATTGGTTTTACGGCCTTTAATGAAATAGCCAGGCGTGCTTTTATAGATGTTGCACACAATGAATTTGCCTTACCGGGTAGAAAACAAACCGTATCTAGAATTTCGGCACTCACCGGGCTGTCGCGCAAAGATGTGGGGCTGGTGTTAAAACAAGAATCTCTGGATGATGGGCTCAATAATATTCATATTAATCGAGTGGCTCGGGTGATCAGTGGCTGGTTAAGTGATGAGCAGTTTCAGGATCATCATCAACCCTTAGATCTTCCCTTTGAAGGTGATAGCAGTTTTTCCAGTCTGGTGAAACGTTATAGCGGTGATTTAACCCCCAAAACAATTGCCGATGAATTAATGCGCATTAATGCCATCAGTATGTTGCCCGGTGGAAAACTGCGTCTGGAACAGCATGCCTATGTACCCAAAGATGATTTACTCCAGAAAACCTCGATTTTAGGTAGTGATGTCGCCGATCTTATTGCCACCATTGATCACAATATGGTTGAACCGGAACAGGCTTATTTTCAGCGTAAGGTGAGCTATCAAAATATTGATGAGGCTTCAATCAATGGTTTACACCATGACTTGAACCATCTCAGTCAACAATATCTGGAAAAAATGCAGGCCACCATACGTGAAAAAGCGATCGTCGCAACAGGCCCAAGGAAAAAATGTCTGGGTGTTGGTATCTACTATTTTGAAAAGGACATATCAGATGAAACTGATGAAAAAAAGTAAAATTTTTATAAGTGCATTCATTATTTCATGGCTTGTGCAGGGTTGTTCAAGTTCCCCTGAATCCGAAAGTCCCGCTCTTAATTCGACCATTGAAAAATCTGCTGGCGGAGCAAAAATTTATAGAAAAGCACCTGCTTCTGACGAAATACTAGTTCCTCAACGTAGTCCGTCTACAGATTTAGATGGGGGTATTTCTGGTACTGGACATGAGAATAAACTCGATCAGGGCAAAGCCTTTTAATACCCGTCATAGTGATTGATGCTTCTACTCTGTAAAGGCTATTTCGGAACAGCTATTTAGGAGCACAATGTTCTTCTCGGTGTTGTCTTCCCCTTCACCCCCCCCTATCCTTACGAATAACGGCCCATGACTCGAAGTTCTGGTGAGAAATTAGGAGACACCCAGTGCGCCGAGCTAAATCGGTAAGAAATTGGAGGTGAAAGTCCTCTGTCTGGAAAGGGTTAG
>JAPVVU010000370.1 GCA_028571885.1 Gammaproteobacteria bacterium
ACAACAAAAACAGAGATAAAAATTCATCTATTTACCAGCGTATTTTTTTATTAAGCCATATGCGTGCCAACACCAGTCTGATAGGACACATTCTGGGTTCTCATCCACAAATATGCGGCTATTATGAAATGCACCTCAGCTACCTCACAGAAAATGACCTTGTCAAACAGGAGCAATTATTGATTGACAAAAAAGAGTCAAACAAAACGTTAAAAAAAGATACATGCAAAAACAGTTGTCACTATCTATTTGATAAAATACTGCATAATGATTATGAGCTTTTACTAGAAAATCTAGTACCGGAACAAATTCCGACATCAGGATATAACAGGTTCAGGATACTGGTTTCTATCAGACCGCCAGAACAAACCATCAAGAGTATTGTTAATTTATTTCGTAATAAAAAGACTGATCATCCTTATGCTAATCCTGAAGAAGCAACAGAATATTACCTTAAACGTATCATAAAGCTTGCTGATTTTTGTGAAAAAAATAAAGAGAATTACTATTATTATGATGCCGATCTTATTCGAACAGACGCTGAAAAAAGTCTTACTCGCATCCAGAACTGGCTTTCACTGACTACACCATTAAGCGAAGAATATCAGATCTTTTCGTTGACAGGAAAACCCCGTATCGGCGACTCATCTGACAATATGAAAAAAGGTCGGATTTTAAAAAATCCAACCAATTATAATGCAATTGAAATACCTTCTCACTTACTGAACAAGGCCGTAATAGAAACCAGTAAATACAGACAACAGATAATTTCTCACGCAATTGACTCAATTATTTTTTGAAATCACTTTTTGATTATTTTTTAATATAGTTTTTTGATAATAAGAGTAACATTTCATCCCATGAATCACGATCTTTACGATAACTCAAAAGAGACGCGATCATTTGCTGCACCCTTCCCTGCCTGTTTTTCTCTGACTGGATTTGCTGATAGGCTTGTGACTGCTCAGCAAAGTTATATTGTATATTTTTGATAAATTGCTGCACTTGATTGATTGACTCTTTCAAGTCTTCTTCCTGGTTCCACCAGCGTTTTTTATTGTTCACTAATGCTTCTAAAACATCACATTTTTGCAGCACATTATTGTGTTTCTGTTCATATAACTCAAGCAGTTCTTGCTCCACAGTGGCAAATGTATCAGATAATATTTGCTGATTAAAATCCTCAATGGCAACTTCAGATTTAGATAGTTTGACCACCGTAAACAGCATTAAATCACCAAAAAATTGCCGTTCAAATTCATCCGAAAGATCGATATTTTCAATATTATCTTCTACTCCGGGGCGATACTCATCCTTAAAATCACTTTGCAATGTTCGAGCATGCAGCATAGGCAAATTAACCGATGCAAAATGCTCACCAATTTCAGATTGAATTAACCTGCCCGCTGTCGGCCCTGACATTCTCAGTCTGAGCTTACCAAATGGAATAATATATTTCAGCCCGTCAAAGGTTGTGATGTAATTGCCAGGATAGATAGTGCGTGCAGGTGCAATTTCAGTGAATGCGCCTGAATATGAAAAATACGTTTTTCTAGTAAGATGCTCGCCAAAAAAGAAATAGTTAATGCGCTCAGAAAAAGACTTCAGACAAGCAATATGGTTATGTTCGGGCTTGATTGAACAACAATAATCATATGTTTTTCTAAGACTCCCAAGGCCAAATAGATGCGCCATATCATGATAGGCCGCATCATCCGGTTTTATTTTAGACTTTGGGTGAAACTGACACTTCTCATAAGGATTTTGAGCTGCTAATTGTTGAAAAAAAGCGATAAGATCATCAAGAAAATTACCCGACATCACAGAAGGTGAAACAGGCGGATCACACACCAGTTTGCCTGTCAGCATGGCAATATTTTTTTCACAAAACAACTTATTTATATAATAAAAATAATTAAGTCCATAAACATATTGATCACCATCAGCCGTTATTCGATTCACTCGAAACTGTTGATCACTATCAACAAAGTAAAACAGCACATTTTCTTTATCAGGAGTCCCCTCCAATGAAGTCAGCTGCAAAGCTTTTAAATAACTTAAATTTCGTGTAACCGCCTGGCCTTTATGATAAAAATTTTCAGTGGATGGATCGCCTATAATAGAACTCACTTCATGACGAATATCATCGGGGATCTTAAGCATCAGATCATATTGTTCTTGCAGGCCAAAATGATGGACTCTCAAACCTTTTTTGGTATATTCTTCAGCTAATTCAATATCTTTGTCTCTATGCTTTTTTTCTTTGCTGTCTTCAACAATCACAACAGTAACTTTGCTAAAAAAACCATTACCTTTACTGTCAGATGAATAGCCGCCATAAGAATAGAGGCTGCAAAGTTGAAAAATACTTTCCAGACAACCCCTTAAATGTTCAGGTCGATCAGCAATAGGAATACTTAAGATAAAATCATATCGCTCATTTGAATCAGTCTGGCTGATTAATGATTCCTGTTCACGAAACAGGCTCTGGTATATTGCCAGCATTTCGTCAAAATTATCAGTGGTCCATAATTCTTTTTCAACAAGGGGATAAACATTATCGTAGAGTACAATCAAGCTTTCTATTCGCGGATGTACCTCATCCTTTTTCAGGGTATTTTCCGTTAAAATTTCTTCAAGTTGAATTTTATATTCAGCAATCTCTGGAATTTTATCCCGGTATGATTGAAAAAATTGCTGTAGCGAATTAATAGTATTGAACGTCATCATAAGGAAATATGAAAAAGTTAATAGAAAGAGAGAAATTGACTGATATAAGAAGAAATATAGGCAGCAATATAAGAATCTTCGGGTAAGGCGATATAGCCAAATACAAACCAGACCAACATCCAGGATAAGGCCCAGAATTTAAGTTTCAAATTAGAAAGAGACTGCCACCATTCTGCCAGGGCCTCAAGATGCTCATCTGACATAAAAGGGGCAGTAAACGCAATAAATATAATGCCGGCACCGAGGAACAGCATCAGTTCAGGTGCACCACTGGCTGGTGCTGCTGCAAGGACAAGAAATCCGGTTAAGGTACGCACGACAATAACGACATTGACCCATTTCTGGTCAAAGAAAAAATACAGATGATTTTTTGTAAATCCGGTGAACAGAAAGAGAGAAAAACTTATAAGAAATAAAATTGCTGCGAGTGCCGGGATAATATAAGCCATGGTATTTTCCAGTAAAGAAGTAATGGCATTATTATACCGTTATTAAAGCAACAGGCAATTGATACATCACTATAAAACGGGGCAAGGATAGTTTAGTGGTAGTTCAGCGCTAAATAAGTGTTCCACCAAAAGTAGGCCCCATGAGGGGAAATAGTGAGTATTCATTATTTAATGATCCGCATCAGAACCTGCCATTTATTATTGTGCTCAGACTGCGTCAAATCGCCCAATAATAAATGGCAGGTTCTGATGCTCATTGTTCACTGTTTC
>JAPVVU010000371.1 GCA_028571885.1 Gammaproteobacteria bacterium
AGTTGTGCTTTTTGCACCATACTAATTATATTCGATAAAGTAGTCTCATCACCCAGGCGATTTACACTGATAATAAGACTGCCGCCATGATTGCTGGTGCCGCCGATGACTTCGTCACCCTCTTGTTTTGCAACCGCTAATGATTCCCCCGTCAACATAGATTCATCAATGCTGGAGGTACCTGAGATAACTTTACCATCAATAGGTACAGTTTCTCCCGGCTTAACGCGGATATTATCCCCCAGTCGCAACAAAGAAACAGGGATTTTTATCTCTTTGTCTTCACGCACTATCATGGCCGATTTGGGCGTCAACTGCACCAATACACCAATGGCTTCACTGGTGATCCGCTTTGCCCTGGTTTCCAATGCATGACCAAACTGGAGAAAGGCCAAAATTAAAACCGATGCATCCAGGTAAAGATGATTGCCGCCGCCAGGAATAAATTCTGGATCAACAATTATAATAACAGAGGAAAACCACGCAGCTGAGGTGCCCAGTGCCACTAAAGTGTCCATATTAGACGATAGATGTTTTGCTTGTTTAAGCGCAGTTTTATAATAATTTCTGCCACTAAACCACATGGTAAATAAACAAACTAAGGCGATAAATGCCCAGAAAATTTGTCCGCCGCCTGATGACAACTGAGGGAAAAAACCACCCATGTCACCAGCCATCAGAAAACTTCCAACACCGCCCGCTAAAAAAGCGCGTTGCCAGGAAAGACGCATTTCACGCTGGGCTTCTTCTGCCTGCTTCTTATGCGGATCCTCAAATTGCTCTTCAATTGAAGCAATATAATTTGAATTTTGCAGTTGTAAAAGCAAGTCGGCAGGATGCAAATGAGTTTTTAAGGTCACTATAGGCCAATTATAATCAAGCTCTGAAGCCAAATTGTTTAACAAAGAATTTAGTTTCTCATCTCTTTCACCTTGAAACTGTAAAATAAGTTGATCTTCTAGAAGGTTTTCTTCAAATAAGTGAGCATCATAACCCTGATCGATAATTGCATTAACTACTGTATTGGGATCACCGCCAGTCACCCAGGCCTTTTTTTCAAGCAGATTAATTTGTGCCTGTGTCACATCAGGCACTGCAAGAACAGTCCTTTGTACTGTCGCCACACAGGAGGAACAAGTCATATCATTAATGTTAATCTGATAGGTGCTTGCTGATGGTTCTAACTCAGCTGAAGGCTGTATATTCGCTGATGGCTCTATATTCTCTAAAGGCTCCTGATTGATTGGAGGCTCGTTTATCGAACAGCTTTCAGGAATTTTTGGTTTTGCTTTGGCAGGATATCCGGCCTCAATAATTGCCTCAATGACCTTATGTGGTAAACCGCCGCTCACCGTGACAAAGCCACCTGAAAGATCGACTGTTGCTGATAAAACACCCTCGACAGACAAAACAGCTTTTTCAACCGCCCCAACACAGTGTTGGCAACTCATATCATCAACTATAATCTGGTATGAGCTTTCTTTATAATCACTGTCAGTTTCAACCCGGGTCATTATTTATATACCTGAATATTTTATTTGAAATTTATATTGATCTGCTATCTGCAACTTGCAAAGGTTATCAGAACAAAATGCGACCATGGTTGAACTCTACATCTAAAAGTTGTTGCCATACTCATTCAAACTCGGTCAAACTTAGATAACGTTATTATTAAGAGCAACAAATACAGCAATACTCAGCCAGCTGATGATCAATAGCCCCCAGGGTAACCATTGGATTTTACAGTCAGTTTCCTTTTTATTGTCGATTTCAAGCGGTATATTGCTTTGTTGGTTTTGGGTATTTATTTTTTGGACAAACTGCTTTTTTAATTTGCCCAGCTCATGTGCTTTGCCTTTTTGCTGTTTTTTGTATTCGGCAATGCCCTTTTGTATCCCCTGAGCGATCAGTCTGGTTTGCTCTTTGGTCTGATTAGGTTTCTGAGTCGCCCTGGCAATTTTTTCTGCTGCTTCAATTGTTTCTGCTGATGGTTGTTGCTTTTTGTACTTTGACATTTTTTAACCCTGATGCCTTTTTTTAATTCAGTGAGAAAGTTTTAATTCAATGAGAAAGTTTTAATTCACTGAGAAAGCAGTCTAATATAACTCACCAATGCTTCAGCATCACCTTGACTGAGGATGCCTCGCCAGGCTGGCATAAATCGACCTTTGCCATCAAGGATGCTTTTTACTATATCGGTATTTTTGAGGCTGTTGGTTTCATTGGGATTAGTATGATCCATAGGCATGATGCCCATGAGGTTTGTCATAATGCCATCCCCATCACCTTCCACACCGTGACAGACCTGACAGTATTGCTGATAAAGCTGCATGCCGACTTTCGGATCCCCCATCAAAGGGTGTTTGCTATTGCTCATAAAACGCAGATAGGCGATCAATGACTTAATCTGAGGTTCAGTGAAAACATCTTTCCATTCCGGCATAGCATCACTGAGCAAATTATGACGGTCACGGCCCGTTATAGTCTGCCGTCCCCTTCCTGAAATAATTTTGGTAAGAATAGTATCACTTCTGGAACGTACTGTAGTGGTCAGATCGGCGGGGCTAATCTCCATCGCTTTGGCAAGCGGCCCATCGCCCTTGCCTCCTGTTCCATGGCATAGTTGACAATAGGATACATATAATCGCCGTCCTTCATAGGCTGGCGGCGGATTAGCAAAGAGTTTAGGAACACTCATGACAAGGATGCTAAGCAGTAATACTTTATAGATAATATTCTTCATTTTTTATCCCCTGGCTATAAAGAGTTACAAACGAGTAACTTGTTAGTCGATTATAAGAAAAGTTTTATTGTTATTGTTTTCATGATTAATTGTAACAGAAATCTATATTTATTCATTGGGATAATTCTTATAAGTGGTAACAGTTTTTTGTCTCTATCAACCATGATAGTAACTATTCAGCGTATATTTCTTAATGACCACTATTGAGCCCATGGTCACTTATTTTTCTGACTTTGCTTTCTGTTATGAGAATCTGCTACGCTCAAACAAACAAAGTCAGAAAAAAAAGCAACCACAGGCTCTCTATAAATAATATGCTAAATAGTTACCCATGATATTAATAATGTCATCTTGAATAAATAGTCTATTTTCTAAATCAAAATTCTTTGTATATCCGTGCCAGAGGATGTCCTTTTGCCTGCATATCTAAATCAAGAAAATAGCCATAGGGCGTCTGCATAACATCATAGTCAACATTTTTCAGGCGAACCTCAACACGATCAAGTAGTGCCTTTGCATCTGCAGCATCCGCTTTTTCTTCACCCAAATGAGTAAAGGAATGCAATACAATGGGACTATTGGGCCATTTCTTGGCGAGCCATTTCAGATTTTTGAGTAATTTCTTTTCCGATGAACTACCATCCAGGACATCTTTGGGTTCAACATGTATAAATGCAACCACTGCTTCATGGGACTCACCC
>JAPVVU010000372.1 GCA_028571885.1 Gammaproteobacteria bacterium
ATCAGGATTCAACACCAGAAATTTCCGCTATACGCCCAAAGCTGAATAATTAGCACTTTCTTATTCAGTCACTAAGGTCGTAAACCGACAAAAGTACGCAAAAATTTGAAGCCCAAAAATTATAAAGTTTTGCTTATGGATTCCGTGATTTACCGGATTAATGAAAACTATGTAAAATAGAGTTAAATTTCAGAATCAGCATATTGTTCAACCCAGATTATGGTTGCGGCAATAACGGCTGTGGGCATAATAATAAAATTCACCAGAGGTATCATTGATGCGCCCATAGTCACACCACCAAAGCCCATTGAGAACAGGCGGCTTTTGCCCTGTAACGCCCGTTGCTGTGCAAAAGTGAGTTTATGATTCGCCATTGGATAATCCATATACTGCAGTGACATCGTCCATGCGGTAAATAAAAACCAGATAACAGGGCCTAGAATAGGGACAACAAACAGTATGATCAAAAACGGTATCGACCAGAGGATCATATAAATCAGCTTTCTAATTTCCATCATAATGGTTGGGATTAAATCTTTCATTATTTGCTTGAAACTGCTGGCATCATCCATTAGTTTTCCGGTTAGATGCTTTTCCGTGGCCTCAGCTAATAGCCCATTAAACGGTGCTGCAACGATATTGGCCATGATTGAAAATGTATAAAATATTAAAACCAGTAAAGTAAGGCCAAAAATAATATACAGCAGGGGTTTGATAAAATTAACAATGGCAGCAACCCAGGACCACATACCGGATGTATCAAGAGCCCAATCCATGAATTGACCAAAATAGGCAAAGCCAAAATAAATCCCGATAGAAAAAAAGAAGATATTAATTAAAAGTGGAATTATCACATAGCTTTTAATGCCGGGTTTGGTTAAAAGCGGCAGTGCTTTAAAGAGATAAGATATCCCGGTAACAGGATTGTTGCATTGAGCCATAAAAAGTCCTTCTTGTTTAATATTATCCTAGAAAAATCAGTTGAACCTATTACGAACGCCCAATGCACTGAATCTTCATGACTTTCCAAAACATTTTGACTGCACCCGTAGGGTAACTACGAATAAAGCCAAAATAACTTGTAAAGCCATGAATCTTCAGCACCTTGAACGCTCTCACTACGATTCAACTGATTATTCTAGGATAATCGGTTTTATTCTTTGTTTGAGAGCGGGTTGTAACACCAGGTTGCTTGCGCCAAAATGGCGCTTCCGGCTGCAGCTTGCTGCTGCACAGCCATTTTAACCGGCACGCCCAGTTTCTGTTCCCGGATATAACGCCAGCCATTATTGGCTGCGCCGCCGCCAATGCTAGTTACATGTTTGGGATAAGGTGCACCTAAATCAAGCAGTTTCTGATATGCCAGAGTTTCAATATCAGCCATGCCTTCAAGCAGGGCCTGGAAAAAATCAGCGTCTTTTTCTGGCCTGGGTAATAGTTTTGCCTGCAAACCGGGATCCTGAATTGGAAACCGCTCACCGGGGGTTGATAATGGGTAATAGTTTAAATTCAGCATTGAAAAAGTGCCCTGGCTGATTTTCATCCTGAGTATTTCAGTCAATTCAGACAGTTCATTATAACAAAAGAATTGTTTAAGCACTTCACCGCCTGAGTTTGAACTACCTCCCACTAGCCACAAATCACCATAAGGCTGGCTGTAAACTCCGGATTTTTGATCGAAAATTGCCTGATCTGAAATAATTTTCATCACCAGAGTCGAACCCAGAGATGTTATGGCATCACCAATATTACTTGCCCCTGATGCAATAATTGCTGCGGTACTGTCAGTGGTTCCTGCACAGATATTGAGTGCCTGACTGAATCCGAATTGAGCGGCAATCCCAGGCGAAACCTGTGCTATTACCTGCCCGGGTGTCATCACCACGGGAAGCAGAGAAACTGGGAAATTCGACTGCTGTAATAGTTGCTGCAGCCAGTCAGGCCAACATTGGGCCGACGCATCATAACCCATTTTTAAGGCATTATTCTGATCACTAATACCATATTTTGCCATCAGTTTACCACTGAGCCAGTCTGCCTGGTTCAGGGCATAATGAATACTGCTTTGCTGATCATACTGTGCAAAAAGCCAGAGTATCTTCGCCAGCCCGGATGTTGTACCAATGGCGGCGGTATTCTCAGGGGCAATGAGTTTAATCTGCTGCGCCTGAAGAATTGCCCGCTGGTCATTATACATGAGGGCATCAGAAACAGGTTTACCGGATTGATCACATAGCAATACAGTACCTGAAGTACCGTCAATGGCAAGATGAGTAATACAATCAAGCTGCAGCTGGTGGTTTTTCTGCAGGGTATCAGATAACTGAAAGATCACCTTTTCCAGCGTATCCCACCAGTCTTCGGGGTTTTGCGAATAACCGATTATTTGCTGGTTGTCTGAATAAAAAGGCTGGCCTGGCGGGAGATTATTTTGCGCCTGAGCAAATATGCAGTGATTTTTGTCCATAATCACTGCACGAATGCCGGAGGTGCCGATATCTATGCCTAAACTGAACATATAAACATCTATATCTGCAGCTTATTCAGGAAGATGAACAGGAGTCGGCGGAATCCAGTCAGGTGCACGATGTTCGGCAATAACGGTGGTATAAATGCCGCCGCGAACATAAAACTCTGCACATATTCGCATAAAACGCGGCTCAGTAGCCTTAACTAAATCGGATAAAATATCATTAGTGACTTTTTCATGAAAAGCACCTTCATTTCTAAATGACCACATATACATTTTAAGTGATTTTAATTCCACACACTGTTTATCAGCAATGTATTCAATATTAATCGTGGCAAAATCAGGCTGCCCCGTTTTCGGGCAAAGGCAGGTAAATTCAGGCACTTTAATACGAATAGTAAAATCTCGCTCCGGCGTTGGATTATCAAAGGTCTCAAGCTCCTTGCTTGGTTGTGTAGAGCTGTGCTGCATGGACATGGTCTGTTCCTGATTGTCAAAAATGGGCAGATTTTACACTATTAGACAGAAGAATTCACATAAGTGCCATAACTGCCTAAACATCGGGTTCTTCTGTAGGTGGGTAATAAAGTGCATACTGAGTATTAAAGTCTCATACCGAGTAATAAAAATACTGTCGTTCGAACAGGAGCAGGCTTTTGCTATATAATTTGACAACCCTCACACAAATGGAATCTAAAATTTATAGCGATTGCCATCCCATTATAATCGCTTTTAAAATGCCAGAAAGCTTCATAATAAAAACTGAAATATTCAAACGCTTAAATCAATTTAATCCCAGATCTGTGCTAATATAATGGGCCTTTATAACAATAACAGTGCCTAAGCGTTATCAATTTATTTGGCAAGAAACACACTTTAAGAAGAATCTCGTATGAAAGTTTTTATAACATCATTGAAACCATTGTTTTTTAAGAAAATATCTTCTAAAAGCAATTCTTTTAAAGG
>JAPVVU010000373.1 GCA_028571885.1 Gammaproteobacteria bacterium
TTATAAGAAAATAAAGAATAAATTGTGGAGGAAGTAGGAATTATCTTTGTGACGATCCGTGACGAAATCGATACTCTGGAACCTGCACCAGTGACAAAGTAACGAAGGTTGGTTGGAAAAATCAGAACACTTTTTTAACTAACTTTATTTGCCAGCCAGTTTCGTAGCAGGTAGAAGAAATATAATATTTCTAAAATAACGTTATTTACAGTTAATGAGCGCGAAGGTTTTGATAAGTGGTCAAAACTAATTTTTTTAAAAGAATCGCAGGTTTTATTTTTCATGATGAATAACTCAGGTTGATTAGAAAAAATATTATGCTTCAATCATTTTGTTAAGGATGTAGGTAATTACTGTGATTTACCATAGGGGTATTTCTAAATGCACTTTAGATAAATACTTACTAAGGTACACCAGCTGGGATGGCTAGGGTAGAAAAAATACCAGACCTGAGTACATTGAGTGCTCAACTCACTCTCTATGATGTGGTTAATTTACGTGATAAATAATACCAAGAATCTTATTAAGGAGGATGTAGGAATTATGGACGGGTAGGGTGCTTGTCAGAATATTGACATAGGGTTTTATTCTAAATAAAAGTCACATAAAACAGCACACAGTAATGAGGGTCTTCCATAAGATATTGAAATTGTTGTGTATGAAAAAATATGAGACCATGTTTGCCGGTAAATCATAATCCTTTATTTATCCTGGTGATTAAGGATTAACAATACAGCATTCCATTGCATGAGCTTTGGTGATGTATCCGCTATGAAGAAAAACCTTTAGTAAGTTATCGTAGCTATTGCTGTTTATTGTGATATCAGCTTTCCAGGTATCCAGTTTTTTATAGGCATCAAGGGTTGTCACTAAAACATCTTTATCAATATCAGGCAGGAAGTCATGGATAATCGTTGCGATTTTATCTGCCGGCATTTCTATAATATCAAGCATCGCCTGCTGATATGCCCTCAGAAAGGCTTTTGCCATATCAGTTTTCAGCCAGGTACGGGTTGCACATAAACTACTAAAAGCAACCGGGCCGATTGCTTCGCCGATTGAAGCCACCATTTGTCCCAGGCCATCATTTTCTAACTGCTGCGGTGCAGGTCCCTGTTGATGCACAAAAGATCCCCGACCCGCTCGGAAAGCCTGATCCATTTGTTGTACATTGCCGGCATCAATAATTTTGATTTTATCAAAGTCGGCTCCATTTAAAAACATCGCATAGCGTAATGTTGCATAGGGCTGAAACAGGTGATCAACCAGAACTTCCTGTCCTTCCAGATCAGACCACTTAAAATTTTCATTGGGCTTTCGAGCCGTCAGGTAAAAACCATCACGGTTATTAATTGCTGCAAAATGAACAATATCAACTTCCTCTCCCTTCTCTAATGCGGCAAAACTAACTGCCGGCGCTGATTGGGATAAATGAGCTGTTCCTGCATGCAGGTTTTTATCAATAGGGTTGTCTGGAGTCGCAACGGTATAGACGGGCTCCAAACCCTGTTTTATTAGATAACCACCTTTGATTGTCATTAAAAGAGGGGCGTAAAAAGCACTATGGCGTAATGCCATGATATTGATAATCGCCATGTGTGAAGTCTCTCTGCTTAATAATAATGAAATTACCTGAATAATCAGAATCAGGGACAGAATAAAATAATTTTAGTAATTATTCAGTGCATTATTTACAAAAAGCCTGTGGTTGCTTACTTTTCTGACTTTGATTGTCTGAACGTAGTGAGTTCTCAAAGTCAGAAAAATAAGCAACCACAGGCTTAACACGGGTAATTAATAAATACAGGCTGAATAATTACTAATTTTCCTCAATTTAATTTTATGATTATAGCTTTAGAGCTTTATCTCCCGGTCCAGCAAAAAACCAGGCAATCAGACCGATGAGAGGTAAAACGAGTACAATCGCAATCCAAAGCACTTTCACTAAGGTTGATTCAGCACTTTTTACTATTTTGAAAATGGCGAAAATATCAGCCAGAAAAATAATTAAACCGAAAACATTTGTTAACATATTTTGTTTCCTAAGGGAAAGTTGTGTTTATCATGGCATTGTAGCTTATGGTTGATTTAGTGGCAATCTTAGTCAAACACTCTAAGCTATCTCAGCAATTAACTACCAAAAATCAGCTATCTCGACATTTCCTTTCACTATTTAGAAAACTCACACGAATTATAAGTATCAATGTTTTATTAAGCGACAAAAAAATGTCACTTAATAACTTATTGATATGTTTTTAAATAAAAAAATCTGTAACATCTTGTAATATAAGCTAAAGATTCGTTGTGGTTTACTTTTTGCTTTAGTCCAGGTATAGAATTATACAGGCTGGAGTAAATTATGGGTTTGGCAGCAATACTGGAAACTGCATTAGCAGAAACAAGAACAATTCCTCCTTCAGATGTGAATGAGATAGTGGGAGATTCTGATGTCGCGGGCTTTGATAGCGCAAATAGCTCTTCACTTCAGGAATCAATCACTGAAACTCGTTTAAAAGCTTTATTAAAAGCATTACCGGCGGGTGTGATCGTGCTTGACGGTAAAGGTCTGGTGCAGGAATGCAATCCCGCTGCCATTGAATTATTAGATGAACCTTTAATCGGTCTGGCCTGGCGTGCTGTCATCGATCGTGCTTTTGATCACAGCAGAATTTCCGGACAGGATTCAGTCACTAAAAAGGGTCAGATTGTTAGTATTTCAACCTGTCCTTTAGAAGAGGGTGTTCCCGGGCAGATTATCTTATTACAGGATGTGACTGAAAAGCGTCAGTTACAGACTAAATATGATCAGCAGAATCGACTTGCATCCATGGGACAAATGGCAGCTCAATTAGCACATCAAATTAGAACCCCCATTTCAGCCGCTTTACTTTATGCATCCCATTTAAAATCACCAAAACTGGACAATGATAAACGTTTACGTTTCGCTGACAAAATCCTGACACGAATCCAGAGTCTTGAACAACTCATTAATGACATGCTGTTATTTTCCCGAAATGGTATGCAAAATCGTGAAAGTATCTCAGTAAAACAATTATTAAATGAATTAGAACAGAGCATCGTAGTACCTGAAGACAAACAAAAAGTGAATATCGTTTTTGACTTTCTAGTGGAAGAAAACATCTCTAATGAAAATCTCTCTAATGAACAAGTGTATATATCTGGTAACCGTAACCTGCTGGTCAGCGGCCTGGTCAATCTGGTTAATAATGCACTTCATGCGGTAGATGATAAAGGCAGTAGAGTCACGATTAAAGTGTCACAACCCATCAAAGGTGCGATTGATTTTAGTATCCATGATAATGGCTCGGGTATTTCAGCAGAGGATGTCAATAAAATTTTCGAGCCTTTTTATACCACAAAAGAAAATGGTACTGGATTAGGTTTAGCTGTCGTCAAAGCGATAGCGAA
>JAPVVU010000374.1 GCA_028571885.1 Gammaproteobacteria bacterium
AAAAAACACTGGTTAAGAGAACAAGCGGGTTCAGAATTACTCAGTGATAATCAAATAATAACACCAGAATTAATTTCTCAGGGACTTTCAGATGAAGGTGTTTATTTTTTAATTTTTCGATATATAAAAGGACAAAATCTGGCTGAATTCTGGGCAGAAAATAATCAGTTTGAAAGAGACCAGAAGCTTAAAGAATTAATGTCTGTTTTAGAACAGCATCACCGTGCAGGTTTAGCACATCAGGATTTACATTATGGCAATTTTTATCTGGCAAAAGAGGGCGGTATTTATACCTTAGATGGTGAAGAGGTCAAGGCCAGTTCTGCCCCATTAAAGAAAAAAGTGCGTCTAAAAAACCTTGCTTTATTTTTAGCTCAGACATTTGATTTATCGCAAAAAACCAGCCTTTCTTTGTTGAATGACTATATTTCTCTGGCCTCTTTGAGTTTAAAAAAACAGGAGCCTGCTCAGTTTCTGCAATGGATTAAAGATTATCATCAGGCACGTATTAATCAATATTTGAAAAAAATTCTCAGAGAATGTACTGAGGTCATTTTTGAACAAAAAAATGAACAAAAACAAAGCTCTTATACCCTGTGCAGAAGGGAATATCATAATCAGGGAATTCAACAATTACTGGATGATCCGGAATATTTTTTCCAAAATGAAAGTTCGGTTTACCTGAAGCAGGGTAATACCTGTACAGTAAAGTCTGTACTGGTTGATAATAAGCGATATGTAATTAAGCGTTATAATCCCAAAGGGATTGCTTATGAATTAAGGCATAAGGGACAAATCTCCAGAGCCAGAAAATCATGGATTAATGCGCATTTACTTCGTTTTATGGGCATACTGACACCAGAACCCGTTGCCCTGATAGAGCAAAGTCCTGCATTAGGGAAACGCTGCAGCTATTTTATTTGCCAGTATCAGCAAGGGCAGAGCAGTTGGGACTTTTTTTGTGATGAAAAAGGCTGTGATGAAGGCAACCCTGGAAAGCAGAAGCTGGACAAGAAGAAGCAATTAGCCGCAGATGAATTAATTGCGACATTACAGCAACTTTGTGAGTACCATATTACCCATGGTGATCTTAAGGGTAGTAATTTTCTAATCCATAATAATAAGGTCTGGATACTGGATCTGGATGCCATGACTCAGCATAAAATGAGCTGGCGATTTAAGAAAGTCTGGCAACGGGACAGGCTCCGTTTTTTAAAAAACTGGGATAAAAAAGCCTGCTATAAACTCTGGAAGCCCTATTTCAATAAAAAGTTTTAATAAAAAATTCCAACAAACAGATATAATAAAAGAATGCAGTTAGAATTAAGTAAACCATTTGCACAGCAATGGAAAAATAAAGATCCTTTTGTTGAAGCGGAAAAGCTTCAGGGTGAAATTTTTCGTGCTTTGGAAGCAAGAAAAACATTACGCTTTAGCCTGTGTGAAAAAAGTTATTTCATAAAAATTCATCGAGGGGTTGGCTGGTTTGAGATCATTGAAAACTTAATACGTTTACGTTTACCTGTACTGGGTGCTGCAAATGAATATCTGGCCATTAAAAAACTGGAACAACTGAATATTGATACCGTGAAAATTGCCGGTTATGGTATCAAAGGTAATAATCCAGCCAGGCAACAATCATTTATCATTACTGAAGATCTCATTAATACCATTAGCCTGGAAGATTTTTGTCTGGAATGGAAAAAGCAGACGCCAGACTTTGACTTGAAATATCATTTAATATCAAAACTGGCTCATATAAGCCGCACTCTACATAAAAATGGGGTTAACCACAGAGATTATTATATCTGCCACTTTCTTCTTGAGGTAAGTAATAAAAGCAATCCAGACCCTGAAAATTTAAAAATATCACTCATTGACCTGCATCGTGCCCAGCTGCGTCAGAAAACCCCCGAACGGTGGATTGCGAAAGATATCGGCAGTCTGTATTTTTCTGCCATGGATATTGGTTTGACCCGGCGTGATTTTTACCGATTTATGAAATGGTATAATAACTGTAGTTTGCGCGATTGTTTAACACAGCATGCCAATTTCTGGAATCGAGTTGAATTACAGGGGCAGAAATTATGGCAAAGAAAGCAGCGTAAAGGAGATGCGATATAATCGTTTTGAATGTCTATGAGTTTTAATTTTTTAAAAAAATGGTTATTCCCTAAAAAAATCAACTGGACCATCGTACCTGAATACCAGCAAACGACTCTGGGTAAGCGTCTCAAAAATTTTGATGATGCCTATAATATGGAGGGTGAATACATTGATGTTAAGGTGTTTAAAATTTCACTTGAGGGTAAAAACTATTACCTGAAAAAATATATGATGTTTAAAAGAGTAATACCACGATACATCAGCTTCAGTAAGGTAAAAATGGAATGGGAAAACTTATTATTATTCCAGAAGTTAGGTATTCCTGCGGCTAAATTAGTCGCCTATGGACAGGAAACAAGAGGGATAGTGGTCCATCGAGGTGTTCTGATCACAGAAGAACTGGTTGATTGTCAGGATTTGAGTTCTGTGGCAGATAATTTTAAAACGCTTTTGAAAGACTCCGGGTGGGTAACTAAAGTGAGTCATCAGGTTGCTGAAGTTGCCCGGACTCTCCATAAACACAATTTTGCTCATAATGATTTTAAGTGGCGCAATATTATGGTCGATATTAAAGCCGATTTTCCACAGATTTACTTAATAGACTGTCCCGCAGGAATGAAGTGGTACAAACCCTTTTTAGAATACCGGATTGTAAAAGATTTGGCCTGTCTGGATAAGCGCGCAAAATATGAACTATCAAAAAGCCAGAGACTAGCTTTTTATAAAGATTATGCGCAGTGCCGGAAGTTAACTGCAAAAGATAAAAAACGCATAGGTAAAATTATTCAATTTTTCCATAATAGAGAGTAAGGGCCTTGGAGATAAGACTAGGACTGTTGATGGAAAATTGATAAAATACGATATAATATTCAGAAAACTAAAGTCTAATACACTCTTTTTTAAAACTTAATACCTAACACTTGCATAAATAAAGGAACTCCTTGTGCCACTGATCACTCTTGGATTATCAGGCTCTCTAAACCATGATCCCTCTGCTGCGCTGTTTATTGATGGCAAACTGGTTGCAGCCGCAGAGGAAGAGCGTTTTATTAGAGACAAACATGCAAAAGGTAAAATGCCCCTGGAAGCGACCCGATTTTGTCTGGAATATGCGGGTATCAAACCTGAACAGATTGATATTGTTGCCGTTCCCTATGCCGAGATATCCCTGTCAAGCCCCGCTCGCTGGCATTATGCTAAACGCTATTGGTATGCCCCCGATCGTGCTCTGGATGCTTTATTTAATGGTAACCGCCGTTATCG
>JAPVVU010000375.1 GCA_028571885.1 Gammaproteobacteria bacterium
AGCAATAATCACTAATTAGTGATTACACAGGCCCTTATATATTCTACAACATGTATTAAAATATATAAGAGTAACAATAGCAACATTAATCAAATGCGGTTAAGAAATTCAAGTGTGTTATCATATAGTTCATTATTAGAGAAATAAAGCGAGGATGCTGTGCAGTACTCTACTAATCATTGTCGTGAGATTTTACAAAAAAGTGCCCAACTGACTTCGCTCAGAGATGAAGAATCCTTGATCCGGGCATTTTTTGAAATAATGATGGGCCAGTTTGATGAGCTGCAAAGTATTTCACTGTTCAAACTTGAAAGAATACACAAAGATATCTCTCTAACGGTTGAGGCTTTCCAGGATAGAAACAGCATTTCAGGCATAGCTGCTTCAGAGTCAGACGTCGATGCACCTGAGCATTTAGATGAGCAGGGACTGAATAAAGATATTTTTGAGCGTCTACAACAAGCTATCCTGAACAATCCAGAGCTTGATGAAAATATTGAATCTGTTTCAGGGAATGATTTTCTCATCAAAAAAGTGAATCAGGACAAACAAATCACCTATTTTATGGTGTATCAGTTCTCTGAATCAGTCAGTGTTGAATTGCACAATGAAAGCGATTCAACTGTCACATTGGACAAGTCTGCTTCGTCAATCCAATTGATTCGATATCTTTCTGATATTTATAGTAATCATCAACTATTGATCTCAATGAATGATAAGGACTCCTTAACGGGGCTTTATAATCGTAAATTTTTTGATCGTAAGATGAATCAGTTGTTACAAATGAATGGTCATCTGCTGCGACGCAAGGTAGAAAACAATCATGCTGCCTGCCTTGCTATTTTAGATATTGATCATTTTAAACGAATAAATGACACATTCGGACATCTCTATGGTGATGAAGTGTTATTGCATTTTGCTCAGCAAATGCAAAAATTTTTTCGTGATGATGACTGGTTATTTCGCTATGGCGGCGAAGAGTTTGTTGTCATATTAGAACATATCGATATTTCGAGTGTTGAAAAAATACTGCATCGTTTTAGAACTCACATTGAATCTTATAATTTTCCAAAGGTTGATCAGGTCACCATCAGCATAGGTGTCACACAATTTGATGGTCATGCACTGCAAAATGAAATGATTGATCGCGCCGATCTTGCGCTTTATTATATTAAAGAGCATGGACGAAATAATGTGGGCTGCTATAAAAAGTTAGTTAACGATGGTCTCATTCAAGAAATTGTCACTGAAGATGATATCGAATTGTTTTAGGCGAATATATCCCTTAATTTTCTTGCCTGAGAGCTGGACTAATCAATAGCTATTTAGCTATATAGTGCCTTAATTTCTTTTTCAAACAGCTTTAACACTTTAGGACGTTTCACTTTCAGCGTCGGCGTTAGAATATCATTTTCAACAGTCCATGGATCTAATGTCAAAATCACCTTGCGTATTTTTGCGTAGCCCGGAAAATCATGCAGCACCGTTCTCAGATGTCGCACAATCTGGTTGTGGACTGCTTTATTTTGCAGATTGTTTTTGTCAAAGGGATCCAGTTTGTTTTGCTCGGCAATGCGTACCCATTCTTCTGGATTCAAAACTAATACTGCACCTAAATAAGCCTGACCTTCACCTAAGAGCAGAGCCTGTTCATAGAAAGGCTCGATAACAATAGTATTCTCAATATCAGTGGGTGGTATTTTTTCACCATTGGACATAACCAGAATGTCTTTTAAGCGACCAGTAATATAGACATGTCCTGATTTATTATCAATGCGGGCCTGATCACCTGTATGAAACCAGCCTTCAGTATCGAAAGCCTGAGCGGTTGCTGCATGATTATTCCAGTAACCCAACATGACACCAGGACTTTTAATTAATAATTCATCACTATCACCAATTTTCAGTTCAATACCATCAAGGGGATGACCGATAGAGCGAGGATCATTATTATCAATACGATTAAAGGTGGCAACTGGACTGGTTTCAGTCAGGCCATAGCCCTGAATGAGAGTGAGCCCAAGACCAATGAATGTTTTTGCTACAGGGAATGGAATTGCCGCACCCCCGGTTGCAGCCAGCCTGAGATTACCACCAAACTTCTGCATCACTTTATCCGCGACAAGATGTTTCAATAATGGCCATAGCAGGCAGGAGAGACAGAAACTGGATCGCTTTTGTTGATATAAAAAACGATTCCAACCAACCTGAACCGTTAGTTTAAATAAGGCCCGTTTGATTGGCGAACCTTTCAGCAGCGTTGTTTCAATTTTTGCATAGACTCTTTCATAAATGCGCGGTACAGAAATCAGCATCGTTGGTTTAATGGTCAGCAGATCATCGGCCAGCAATTGAATTGAACGAGCAAAAGCAACTCTGCAGCCGACCATCACTGTAAGGTAATAACCCAGGCTTCGTTCAAATGTATGAGACAAAGGCAAAAAAGATAAAAATAAATCACTTGCTTTTATTTTTAGTCCCGTTGCCGAGGGAAATGCAATGGATAAAATGTTTATATGACTGAGCATAACCCCCTTGGGTCTGCCTGTCGTTCCAGAGGTATAGACAATTGTGGCAAGTTCTGTTGGTTCCCCATTTCGTTTGTGCATAAGATGCCCGTTATCAGGCAGCCACTGCTGCGCCAGGGAGACAATTTCCAATTCGTTGTCTGGTTTGTCAGAATCAGCTTCCACTAAAATGACATGCTCTAATATCTTATTATCAGCACATTTTTCACGTAAACGACTCCATTGGCTGAGGTCTTGAACCACCAGTAATTTGACAGCGGCATCTTCGAGAATATAGTTAATATTATCCGGGCGATCTTCAAGGTAAAGAGGGACTACGACCAGACCGAGCCCTAATGCGGCCTGATCAACTGCAATCCATTCTTTGCAGTTTTTCATTAAAATAGCGATCCGATCACCGCTTTCAAGGTTTTCACCCGATATGGCTTTTTGCCATTTTCCGACCAAAACGGCCATTTCATTCCAGGTGGTTTCTTCCCAGGCGTCATCAGGCGAGAGCTTTTTTTGTTTATTGTATTGAATATAAGCGACCTGGTCAGCAGAGCGCATGGTTCTTTCATAAAAGAGACCATCTAATGTACCTGCTTGTTCGGGTGTTATTATGCCTTTTTGGGTGCTTGCTGCTGCCATCAATTTATTCCTTGGAAAGAGTATTTAATATACCCCTGTTTTGGTAATTCCGTGTAAAATATAACATATATTTTGACTGATCCGCAGTAGGAATATACCTCGGGTCGGCTGTTTTAATCAAATTAGGAGTTTTTTTTGAAAATTTTTGTAAATGGTGAGCCTAAACAGGTTGCTGATACCTGTTCAGTCCAGGACTTATTGGC
>JAPVVU010000376.1 GCA_028571885.1 Gammaproteobacteria bacterium
CCCAGATTAGAGGTCATGATAATCACCGTATTGCGAAAATCAACAGTACGACCATGACCATCGGTTAAACGACCATCATCCAGCACCTGCAGAAGAATATTAAACACATCCGGATGCGCTTTTTCCACTTCATCCAGGAGGATCACTGAATAGGGTTTACGTCGCACAGCCTCCGTCAGATATCCGCCTTCTTCATAGCCGACATAACCTGGAGGTGCGCCAATTAATCGCGCCACCGCATGTTTTTCCATGAATTCAGACATATCCAGGCGCACCATGGCTTCTTCGGTATCAAACAAAAAGCCTGCCAGTGCTTTGGTCAGTTCAGTTTTACCCACGCCAGTCGGCCCCAAAAATAAAAAGGAACCATTGGGTCGTCGCGGATCAGATAAGCCTGCACGTGAGCGGCGAATAGCATTTGAGACAGCGGTTACTGCTTCAGTTTGTCCCACAACACGTTCATGAAGATGATCTTCCAGGTGCAGTAATTTTTCGTTTTCACCCTCAAGCATTTTATCCACAGGAATCCCTGTCCACTTGGCTACGACTTCGGCGACTTCTTCTTCTGTCACACGATTACGCAATAATTTAGGCTGTTCATCCATGCCAATCATTTCAGCCTGTGATGCCATATCCAGTTGTTTTTCTAATTCGGGAATACGCCCATATTGCATTTCAGACATGCGACCCAGATCACCCGCCCGCTGTGCTGTTTCCAGATCTTTACGTGCCTGATCCAGAGACTCTTTAATATGCTGAGTACCTTGTACTGCGGCTTTTTCAGACTTCCAGATTTCATCCAGTTCAGAATATTCTAATTCCAGTTCCGCAATATCTTCCTGCAGAATTTCCAGACGTTTTTTGGAGGCCGGATCAGATTCTTTACCCAGTGCTTCACGTTCAATTTTAAATTGAATAATGCGGCGTTCCAGTTTATCCATTCTTTCTGGTTTGGAATCTATTTCCATACGGATCCGGCTGCCGGCCTCATCAATTAAGTCAATTGCTTTGTCCGGTAACTTGCGTTCGGTAATATAGCGATGTGACAGGTTTGCAGCGGCCACAATGGCGGGATCGGTAATATCAACACCATGATGCAGTTCATACTTTTCCTTAAGACCACGAAGAATGGCAATGGTATCTTCCACCGTGGGCTCTTCGACCAATACTTTTTGAAAGCGACGTTCCAGAGCCGCATCTTTTTCCAGATATTCTCGATATTCATCAAGGGTTGTAGCGCCTACACAGTGGAGTTCACCACGAGCCAGTGCTGGTTTGAGCATATTACCGGCATCCATAGAACCTTCCGCTTTACCAGCCCCCACCATGGTATGCAATTCATCAATAAAGAGAATGATACTGCCTTCCTGTTTGGAAAGGTCACTCAACACTGCCTTGAGGCGTTCTTCAAACTCACCCCTGAATTTGGCACCTGCAATAAGAGCGCCCATATCTAATGACAGAATACGTTTGTGTTTCAGTCCTTCAGGCACTTCACCATTGATAATACGTTGCGCTAAACCTTCAATAATCGCAGTTTTACCCACGCCTGGTTCACCAATGAGCACCGGGTTATTTTTGGTACGGCGCTGTAAGACCTGAATGGTACGGCGAATTTCATCATCTCGTCCAATGACCGGGTCCAGCTTGCCCTGCTCTGCTCTTTCGGTCAGATCAATGGTATATTTTTCCAGCGCCTGACGCTGTTCTTCGGCATTGGGATCATCCACAGTCTGACCACCACGCATATTATCTATCGCTTGTTCAATCGTTGCTTTAGTGGCACCCAGTTCTTTCAAGATACTACCTAACTGGCCTTTATCATCGACGGCAGCCAAAATAAAAAGCTCACTGGATATAAACTGATCTTTACGCTGCTGGGATAATTTGTCCGTCATATTAAGCAAACGCGTCAGTTCAGGCGATACTTGTACATCCCCTGCAAAGCCTTCAATACTGGCCATTTGATCAAGTGCTTTAGCCAGTTGTGAACGAAGTTGATTGATGTTCACATTGGCTTGGGTCAGCAAATGTCTTGCTGTGCCGTTATCTTGATCCAGCAGTGCAACCATCACGTGGATAGATTCAATAAACTGGTGATCACGTCCAATAGCCAGACTTTGCGCATCGGCAATCGCTTGTTGGAATTTACTGGTTAGTTTATCCATTCTCATTCAATAGCACCCCTTGAAAATTGTTTTAATTTCTTTGTATACCGTTTATATGGTTCCTGTGGATAACTTTTTCAAGTTCTTCCATTGATAAGCTACAATATTTAATTTTGCTTGATATTCATACAGTTAAACTGTGGATAAGTTTGAAATAGTGCTCAGTGGGAGGTGAATGGTGTGAGGTAAAAGAAAAAGAAAAGTGTTTGGCTTTTGCCTCACACCACTCACCTCATACTTCATACCTCTTTATTTATATTTTTTGCGCTTAAAAAGATCCGTCCGACGACTCACCAGACGATCCAGAAACAACAAACCATCCATATGATCCAATTCATGCTGAACTGCGCGAGCCTCATACCCCTCACACTCATAATCACACAATTCACCCTGCGCATTACAGGCCTGTAAGGTAATTTTTTCTGCACGGATAACATTACCGGTATAGTCAGGCACCGACATACAGCCTTCACGGCCTACTTTCATGCCTTCCCAGGTTTTTATTTCCGGATTGATTAAAATCATACAGCCATTGTGTTTAATTTTTGGTTTAGCAGACACATCAACGATGGCGATTCGACTAAAATTACCAACCTGTGCTGCGGCTATGCCAACACCACCAGGACCTGCTCGCATGGTTTCTTCCAAATCAGCAAGAAAAGCCATTAACTCTTCATTAAATGATTCAACAGGCTCTGAAATTTGTTTTAGAATCTCATCGGGGTATTTTATGATTTCCAATACAGCCATGATAATTCTAATTATCCTATCATCACATCAATTGGTGTCACATCAACATTGACGCCATTGGTTTTTATCTGTGCCACTGCTTTTTCTAAAGCTTCTGAGCCATGTGCAGCAATACCTTCCATGTGCATAATATAAATGGGTTCTGCTTCACTCCCTGCAACGTCTGATTCAAGATCGAGAATATTAAAGCCAGCGTCTAATAAGTGTGTTGTTGCTTTAGCAACAATTCCCGGACGATCGGCGCCATAAACTGTGATTCTTGTATCAGGAATTTCATGTTGGTGAAGACTGGCTTCAATGGTTTGAAAAGAGCTTGTCAGCGCCATTTCTTTAACAACAGCTTCAATACTCTGATTCAGCTGTTCAATTGGCTGATCACTTTTTACCATCAGCATAATAGTAAAATTGCCACCCAGACGC
>JAPVVU010000377.1 GCA_028571885.1 Gammaproteobacteria bacterium
AAAGTGGCCTGAGTAATCCATTCCTGAGGTTCATTGCATCATCAGTGTTCCCTTTAAAATCAACAGTATCTAAAAAATAGCCTCATAGATGCCCCATTCAAGGTTGATTTGCGTACAACTCATCTTTTTTAAAATTAATATTGTAGCTAAAAATTATTCCCCTGAGGCAGTTTGTTAAAAGAATGTTTTTTTCAAAAATAAATTAAAAAAACCTTGCAATCACAAAGTGGATTTTCAAAATTTCTCCGTTTTATATACCTCAATAAAATGGAGAACGATCATGACTAAAAAGAGAGCCTTGATAGATGATATTGCTGAACACTGTAATGAAAGTATGAAGAGAGCTCTAGCAGCAGAGCGGTATCCTTTATGGAAACGCTCCTGTCCTGAATTGAATGATATTGATTTTACTCGTCTTGGGCTATTGCGTTGTATTAGTGCCATTGACAGTGGTCGTCATTTTCTACAGGTCACTGAGGAAGTTCATAGTGAACTGTGTCCTCACTCAACTTATTTTAAATCACTTCAATCACCCAGACGTGCGAGTATGCTTGAAGCACTTGAAACCCAAAGCTATCAACTTCATTGTGAAAGAATGGCGTTGCAGGGAATTGATTATCTCAAGCAATTTCCAGAACTCAATGATTATACAATAGAAGCCGCTGACGGGCATTTCATTGATCATGCTTGCCACACACCCAAAGGAGAAAATGGGAAAGTCTACGCGGCTGGTTTTATTTATGCAATGAACCTCAGGAATGGATTACTCAGGCCACTTTGTTCTGTCACCAATGGGACAATACGACATCATGAAATTCCTGTTTTACGCCATCATATTGAGCACCAAAACAATAAAAAGAATCCGTCTGAGAAATGTCTCTATGTGTATGATAAAGCCGTGACAGATTATTCTTGGTGGGATAAGCAAAAGTCGCATCAAAACTACATGATTTCAGTCTTGAAAGAGAATTCAGTCGCCACCTTTGTTGAATCAATACCATTCGACACACACGAGGTGATTAATACCGGTGTTGAAGGCTACAGTACTTACGAAAACAATGGGGTAGAATTCAGTGTTGTACACTATCGTGATCCCGAAACAGGCAAGCTTCATTGTTTCATTTCTACCCTGCCCAAATCAATGAGTCCAGGCATTATCGCCATGCTATATTACAAACGCTGGACGATTGAAAAAGCATTTAATAATAGTAAAAGTGATTTGAAAGAGAGAAAAGCCTGGTCTTCAAATGTGAATTCACTCAAAAATCAGATGCGTCTGACGGCAATGACCTATAATTTAATGCGCGTCTTTGAAGAAATTTCAAAAATTTACGATCCAGAATTGATGCATCCGTCTGATAAAAAATATACGAAAGCGCTCGAAAAAAGAGAACTGAACGCTAAAAAACGGGGCGGTTTTGTTAACCCGCTATTCTTTCAGGCAAGAATTGTGCGTATAAGCTCATACACAATTCGGGCTGTTCAAAATATAATAATGACAGGTAAGTCTCTAGCAAGCCTTATGAGTGCGCTTATGAACCGATTAGTTCCAAGGCTGAATTTAAAAGGGGAACACTGATGAAAATACAGCCTACTCCAGCCATCAACCTAGTTTAATCAGTTAAAAATGAGCTAAAATCACAAGTATTTGAAAAGCAAGGATGAAATGATGGTTTTGCAACCCAAACCAGCTCACCCAATGGGTGAGCACACTTTAGCGATTAGAAATCCACTTTCTGAAGCGGTCGAAGTGGACACTTATGCAGGAAAATTACATGTTGAATGGGATTCAAATGCCAAAGTCACTCCGATGGGACAATTACCCTTTTTTATACAATTTTTAAAATTGGGTGGCCGATTTGATCCCTGGGTGAGTGATTGCCCTCTGCATTATCGAAGCAATAATGCTCCAACCAAAGTCAATGTGCTGGGTTCATTATTTCTTTCCATCCTGTCGGGACATAATCGCTATGCACATATCACCAATCTAATGAGTGATCAGGTTAATTCCCGATTATTAGGCATGAGCAAAGTGGTCAGTGATGATTCTGCTCGTAGGGGGCTAAGTAAAATTGATGAGGAGTCAGGCATCGAATGGCTACAAAGACATTTACAATCTTGTTATGAACCGCTATTAACCACGCCCTGGATTTTAGATGTCGATGTCACTGTCAAACCATTATATGGACATCAGGAAGGTGCAAAAAAAGGTTACAATCCACAGAAGCCAGGAAGACCTTCACACACCTATCATACCTATATGATGGGTAACTTACGTTTGGTGTTAGAGGTTGAAGTTCAATCAGGCGATCAATCAAATTCATGTCATTCAATGCCTGGATTAATTTCATTGTTGCACCGTTTACCAATCAATGGAAAGCCAGTATTTGTACGAGGAGATATAGCCTGGGGTACCGATAATGTGATGACTCAACTGGAAGATATTTTTCAGAATTATTTATTCAAATTAAAAAAGTCCGTGAACGTTAAAAATCTGATATACAAGCATCATGATCTAGGTGAGTGGCTTTATATTAATAAAGAATGGGAAGCAAAAGAAGATAAACTTCAGTTGCAAGGCTGGGAAAAGAAGCGCCGGGTTATTATCGTTAGAAGACGTTTGTCCAGTGAAAACATTATTGGTTTTGAATCACAAAATCAACTTCAGCAACAACTGGCATTAATTGATGGTCCTGAAGATATCAGAGCTTATGAGTATTCTGTTTTAGTGACTGATTTAGAAGATGATATTGTCACCATTTTTCAACACTATCGTGATCGTGCTGATTGTGAAAACAATTTTGATGAATTAAAAAATCAATGGGGCTGGGGAGGATACACCACCCACAAAATAAAGAGCTGTCAATTCATGGCACGCATGATTGCTCTTGTCTATAACTGGTGGAATTTATTTGTTCGTTTAGCCATTCCACATAAACATCATGAAGCCATTACAAGCAGACCGTTATTACTCAGTAGTATTGGACGGCTGACGGAACATGGTCATCAAAAGAAAATGACTATCACAAGTACACATGGTGATCTCACCACATTGAAGTCGGCTTACACCCGACTGGTTGGCTTTTTTGATGAGCTTAAAATAACTGCGACGCAGTTAAATTATAGTGAGTGCTGGCGCCTTATTTTGGCTAAGGCGATGGAGAAGTTTAAGGTGAATTTGGAGACGGTTAATTATATTGGACTACCTGCTCCCTAATAGCTGAAAAAGAGGGTGAATTTAAGATCAATTATGCTGAGTTTAAGGTTCTGGCAGGGTTAACTGATGATTTTAGGATAAAGCGACAAGTCGGAGGCCAAGCGGTCTTAGGAAGAC
>JAPVVU010000378.1 GCA_028571885.1 Gammaproteobacteria bacterium
GAGCCGCACACTGCATGATTTTGGAGGGTGCAAAGGCTTTTAATGATCGCTATTGCGTATTCTTATGATCATGAACACTCATTATTACCATCGTGAACACTTCCCTTGTTCACGCATTGGGTTTTGGCTATTTTACCTCTAAGTGTTCACGATCAGTCAATTCTGATTGTATTTTTCGCATAGATTCTCCCTTTAATTTGATTCGGTGAGCGTTGTGCATCAGCCGATCTAAAATAGCGTCAGCTAGTGTATTATCACCAATAGATTGATACCATTGATCAGTGGGTAATTGGCTGATCATGATGGTGGATGCGCTTTCATGTCGATCATCCATAATTTCCATCATATCGTTACGTTGTGCAGCTTTTAACGGTTCCAGCCCCCAGTCATCTATAATTAAACAGTCCAGTCTGGCTAATGATTGTAGCGCCTTGCTATAAGTGCCATCTGCTTTTGCCTGAGTCAGTTCCAGCATTAATCGGGAAAGTCGATAATATTTAACGCTGTAACCTTTCATACACGCAGCATGCCCCATGGCACAAGCAATATAGGTTTTTCCGCTGCCACAAGGCCCCGTAATCAACAGGTTTTGTGCTTTATTGAGCCAGTTACACTGTACCAGTGAAGCCATCATTGATTGTTTTAATCCTCTTGGGTGCTGATAATCAATGGCTTGACTTGTGGCGGCAAGTTTTAACTTTGCCGCTTTCAGTAAGCGCTGCTGTTTCCTGTTTTCTCTGTCCTGATATTCACTGTCAGCCAGTAATTGCAGGCGTTGTTCAAAGGGTAATCCTTCATAAATGCTGGGTTGTTCTATTTGGCTGACCAGCGCATTGGCCATGCCTGAGAGTTTAAGTTGTCTGAGTTGTGTAATGGTTTGTTCTAACATAATAAATCTCGTATATTATTCATATTTATTATCATCAATCTGATTAATGAAAGCTTTTGGGGCCACGAATGTTTTCATGGGATTGAGGTAAGACTGGCAGAGACTCTTTGCTTTCAGGCAGTAATTGATCCTGATTGCTTAGCAGAATGTCTTTGATATGTTTAAGTCTGTACAAGCTGTTTTTATTGGCAATCGCGCAAGCTTTATTGAGTCGTTCTGCGGGATAGCTTCTAGAAAGAGTGAGTAACCCTAAACAGACTCTGTATGCCTGTTCCTCATGCTGCCTTTGTTTGAGTACCGTCTTAACCCAGACCAGGACCTCATCACCGATATCTTTTGCCCAGTTCATTAATCGTCCCGGTGTCCATTTATGGTGTTTTTCATGTTTAATGGGCATATGCTCTGGCAACGTGGTCATGCCTGGATGGTATTTCCTGACGTGACTGGTGATCCGTTTATTGTGGAAGTAAAGCTCAATCAAATATTCTTTGGCGTGTAACTCAAGCTTTTCCCCAACCAGATGATGAGGGACAGAATATAGATGATTATCGTACTGGAGATGGTAATCAATATTCACCTTAGCCGTTTTAATCTCAGTGTATTGATAGGCTTGTTTAGGCAGGGGTAAAAGTGCAGGCTTATCTATTGAATCAAACCATTGTTGGCGTGTGCCTTTAAGCTGTTTAAAAGGTTTATTATTCACTTCTTCCAATAGTGCCTTAATGCAAACATTGAGTTCTGCCAAAGAGAAAAAAGTATGATGGCGTAATCTGGCAAGTATCCAGCGCTCTATGATTTGAACACCGACTTCGGCCTTGGCTTTATCTTTGGGTTTTAGCGGCCTTGCAGGCACCAGTGCGGTGCCATAATGGGCAGCGAATTGCTGATAAGAGGGATTAAGTTCTGGATCATAACGGCACGCTTTGGTAACCCCGCTTTTTAAATTATCGGGAACCACGATTGTCGGCACACCCCCGATAAAGTTAAAGGCCCGGACATGGCTGTTAATCCAGTCGGGGAGTTTTTGACTCCAGGTGGCTTCACAGAAGGTGAAATTGGAAGCACCTAACACCGCAACGAAGATTTGTGCTGTTTTAATTTCGCCTGTGGCATGGCTGACTATGGGGACTGTCTGGCCTGCATAATCCACAAACAGCTTTTCGCCTGCTTTGTGGGTTTGACGCATTGAGCGCTTCTGTTTCTTTAACCAGTTTTGATACAGCATGCAATATTGTGGATAGCTGTAACAGCGATTGGGATATTGCTGGGTATATTCTTCCCACAACAAATGCTTGGTCATTCCCTTGCGTTTAAGTTCCTGGTGAACCTCTACCCAGTCGGGTAACTGGAACTGACTCGATTGACGGGTATCTGATTCAGGATAAAACTGACGGGCAAGCTGTTGATCGTTAAGTTGCTCTATCGATTCCCAGTCAAGCCCTATTTCTTCGGCTTTGCTGGTCACCTTTTGCACAGCTCCCAGGCTTAACCTGAGACTTGCTTTTATTTGACGAAGGCTAAGCTTAGCATTCAGCCGCAGTCGTAATGCTTCTCGTAATTGTCGCATTGATATTCTCTTTGTTGCCATTACCTTTCCCAATATAAAAATCAGGTAGGTTAGCAGTGGACGAAATCAATGCGTGGAAAGGATTCTGATTAATCGTGAACACCTATTCTGGAAAAATCGCAAAAGTGTTCACGATGAAACCAGAATAAGCGTTCACGATGGAGCAGAATGAGTGTTCACGATACATCAGAATCGGTGTTCATGATGAACCAGAATATGCAGCTGCTTCGGGCTCCGCTACGCACCTTTCTTTTTCCGATGAAGCAAGCGTTAAATGACATGATAAGACAGCAAGTTGGGGATTTCTTAGAAATATACTTTGAAAATAAGTATTACTATGTAGTTGTCTTGACGAAAATAGTAATGTTTGGTGGTAACATTATTTTTGCCTTTCATACTGATGGAAGCAAACAAGACACTTCTACTCTACTACATAACAAAAAATTATTAGGCTTCAATGTTTGTACAGATTTACTTCTCGCAAAGAAGCAAGGCGATGTTTCAAGAATTGTAAAATTAGAAGACCCATCCAAATTTTGGATGTCAAAATATGCCAAGGCTCATCACTCTTTAGTGCAAAGAGGTGAAAGAGCTAAGAGATGGTATATTTACGATGTAAATGATTGGAAAAATTCTATTAAGGTCAAAAGATGGATGACAAAAAAATATAAAACGGCAATGGATATGACTTCATGTAGCTTTGATGTAACAGCTAATAAAATTTTAGCTAAATATACACCTGACCAAAATGAGTTTTTATAATAAAAGTCATCTAACCAAAAAATCAAATGTCCCAAAGCAGCTGTCCATAAGTTTTCTTCAATTGACGTGAAGAATATTCGCTCTAAATTAGAAATGAGTCAAACTGAATTTGCATC
>JAPVVU010000379.1 GCA_028571885.1 Gammaproteobacteria bacterium
GAAAGCAGCATTGCTATTGCAATGCCTCCGGCAATCAATAAAAGTTTAAGTTTAATTGTCATAAACGCCTCTGTGTTGAAATTTAATTAATATGAGGAGTAGGGAAAAAATCTCATCCTGTATTGCTGAGCCACTTACTATATTGCTATCGGTCAATTATTAACTTTCTTGAGTATAGAAAAGATATTAAATAATACAACTATGATAAATGAGGGAATTTATACGATATAATGCAGTTTTATTCGGATGTAATATATGGCTTTGCTTATGAAAACAGTGATTTATAAGGGGCATAAAAAACAGGATAGTTACCTCTATATCGAACAGGAAGATGATTTTTCTCGTGTGCCTGAAATACTCATTACGGCATTGGGCAAACTGGAATTTGTGATGGCAGTGGATTTAAGTTCACAGAAAAAACTTGCTTGTGCTGATATTAAGCAGGTTATCTCTGCTTTACAGGAAGATGGTTTTTATCTGCAAATGCCGAATGAATCTGAAAAACTGGCCCTTGCAGGTAAAAAACCTGTTTCCAATCCAATACCGAAACTTTAATCTGTCTTGCGGGTTTCACTTTTTTACAGGGACTTATTTTTTTTGAAGTAACCGAATTGTTTCAGCCAAAATGGTATAGCGATGATTTCTCCCAGGATGGCAGGAATAATAATGCGATTGTTATAGAGGATGAGATCAGGGTCTAAAGGCCAAAAGAGCCAGAAGAGCAGGGCGAGCAGGAATGCTGTGATATAAGTGAGTGCCAGACATGATAAAGCATCACTTATAGATTTATTGTTGGGGCCAAGAAAACGGGCCATAAGCAGCCATTGCCCGATGGTGATAATTATCTGAATCGGTGCATTGACTGAAAAAGCAAGCACTATAATTTCAAAAATAGCCATTAGCGTAGATTAAGAGCCATCAGCGTGTATTAAAAAGAGCCATCAGCGTGTACCAAAAAGAGCCATTAGCGTGTATTAAAAATAGCCATCAGCGGATAGAATTATTATAAATTCTGTCCGCCATAGCTAACCAGCCTTACCCATTAAAAATTCTAATAATGCTTTTTGAGCATGCAGACGGTTTCCCGCTTCATCCCAGACAACACTTTGTTCGCCATCAATCACTGAAGCACTCACTTCTTCACCGCGATGTGCCGGCAGGCAATGCATGAACACAGCATCATTATCTGCCTGAGCCATAAGCTTATCGTCAACAAAATAGCCCTTAAAGGCCCTTTCTCTACGTGCTTGTTCTTCTTCCTGACCCATCGAGGTCCAGACATCGGTAACGATCAGATCAGAATCTGTGGCAGCAGCCATCGGATCACGAATAATTTCTACCTGATCGCCGGCAGCTGCAAAGATGCTCTGATCAGGATCATAGCCTTCAGGACAGGCTATATTCAATTTAAAGCCCCATTGACGAGCCGCATTAATGTAGGAATGGCACATGTTATTGCCATCACCCACCCAGGTGACTGTTTTTCCTTCAATGCTGCCTCTGTGTTCCTGGTAACACTGCATATCTGCAAGCAGCTGGCAGGGGTGATACATATCGGTCAGGGCATTAATAACAGGTACTGAAGAATATTGTGTGAATTTTTCCAGCTTTTCATGCTCAAAGGTACGGATCATAATAATATCAACCATTTGAGACAATACGCGGGCACTGTCTTCAATGGGTTCACCGCGGCCCAATTGAGTGTCTCTGGGAGAAAGGAATAACGCCCCGCCGCCAAACTGTACCATGCCCGTTTCAAACGACACACGGGTTCGGGTGGATGATTTTTCAAAAATCATGCCCAGCATACGGTTTTTTAATGGCTCGTATATATCACCCGCTTTTTGCATTTTTTTCAGGATAACAGCACGATCCGTCATTTTTTTCAGTTCATCACTGGAAAAATCCATTAAAGTTAAAAAGTGGCGTAATTTATTTTCAGTCGTCATTTTATACTCTTCTGCAAGGCAGTTTGTATTTTTAAAATTAGTTTTTGTATTAAAGAGCCGTAATCAACTCACTAACAATGGCAATGATCTCATCTGCCTGAGCATTTGATGTGATTAATGCTGGCAATAAACGTATCACACTATCAGCTGTGACATTGATCAGTAATTTTTTATCCAGGGCTCTTTTGACCAGCTCAGTACAAGGTTGAGCCAGTTCAATGCCAATCATCAGGCCTTTGCCTCTGATGTCTTTAACAACACCTTGTGTGATTAAGCTGGCGAGTGATTTTTTAAATCCCTGCTGGAAATAATCACCCAGCTCGGCTGCACGTTGATCAAGCTTTTGTTCCTGCATGGTATTGATAGTGGCCAGTGCTGCTGCGCAAGCAAGCGGATTGCCGCCAAATGTGGAACCATGAGTCCCGGGCACCAGGATCTCAGAGGCAGTGCCCTTAGCAAGACAGGCACCAATGGGAAAGCCATTGCCAAGCCCCTTAGCGAGAGTCATCACATCAGGCACAATATCACTATGCTGTCCGGCAAACCATTTTCCGGTACGGCAAACCCCTGTTTGTATTTCATCCAGAATCATTAAAAAGCCTTGTTCATCACAAAAGGCACGTATATCCTGTAAATAACTGTTTTCCGGTGTGACAAGCCCACCTTCACCCTGAATCGGTTCAACCATGATCGCAACAATATTATCATTGCTGTCAGCAGCTTGTTTAATTGCATCCATATCATCATAGTCAACATGAATAAAGCCCGGCACCAGGGGTTCAAAACCAGCATGAACTTTGGCATTACCGGTTGCTGATAAGGTTGATAGTGTTCTGCCGTGAAAACTATTTTTGGCTACAATAATGGTTGGCAGCTCAATGCTTCTGTTATTAATACCGGAGGTATGACCAAAGCGGCGGGCAATTTTAATGGCCGCTTCATTCGCCTCGGCACCTGAATTACTAAAAAAGACCCGATCCATTGAGGATAATTCGCAAAGCTTGTCAGCCAGCGCTTCCTGGTTCGGAATACCATATAGATTCGATGTATGCATCAAAGTTTTTGCTTGTTCGCTGATGGCTTGTGCCACCGCAGGATGGCTATGTCCCAGACCACAGACCGCAATGCCTGTGAGTGCATCCAGGTAGCGCTGGCCCTGCTCATCATAAAGATAACAACCTTCGCCTTTGACAAAACTGACCGGTAACCGGCCATAGGTATTCATAATATGATCTGACACTGATAGCTCCTAAAACAAAAGCCTGAACAATTGTTTTAAACAAAATTTCTAAAAAATCTGTGTGCGGCAAACCTTTTTATGTCAACTTCTCTTTATGAGAAAAAGTCTTTATGACAGAATAAGGCCCAAAATAAAAAA
>JAPVVU010000380.1 GCA_028571885.1 Gammaproteobacteria bacterium
CTGACCCGGGCAACATTATTTAATGCGATTCCCAAGGCGACCAAAGCAGCGGATCAATTTGCTAAGGCTCAGGCTGTCGGCCAGGATGATTTATTTGGCGGTGATTTCTTTGCTACCGGCGCTATGGACAGTACCTCAGATGATGCTTCAAGTCGTTTTGAGCAATTGCCGGAATGGCCTGAAGATGAGCGTCTTCGATTTGAAAAAGATACTTTAGGACTTTATCTTACCGGGCATCCTATTGAACAATATCTGGATGAATTACGAAATTTTACTACCCATAAGCTCATGGAGCTTAACCCGGAAAAGAAACAAAATATTGTCATTGCAGGCTTGATCATTGCTATGCGGACAATGAATACCAAGCGGGGTGATAAAATGGCCTTTATTACTATTGATGATCGCAGCGGTCGACAGGAAATTGCTTTGTTTTCTGATAAATATGAACAGTATCAGGATATTTTGATAAAAGACTCTATAATTGTTCTTTCTGGTGAACTGGGCCTGGATCGTTATTCAGGTAATGCCAGAATTACGGTTGATACTATTTATGATTTAGATGCTGCCAGAAACCATTATGCCCGACGCTTATCAATAAATATTCATTATGATCAGGTTGATGAGATCTTTATTAATAATTTTAAAGACGTTTTAATACCTTTCAGAGAAGGCGGCGAATGTCCTGTTGTATACACTTATAGCGGAAAAAAAGCAAAAACAGCGATTCGCTTAGCGGATCAATGGAAGGTCAGATTAACTAAAGAATTATTGAGTCGTATTGATAAATTGACTGGCAGCCAGAGCAAAATAATGTACCGTTAGCTCTCTTCTTTTATGTGGCTGAAGGCTCTCAACAATGATTGATTCAACATTACCCCTTATTACTTTGTTCATTAGTGGTTTTACCTCAGCAACTCTTTTGCCGGGTAGTTCAGAAGCACTTTTTTTACTGATGCTTTCTCAACAAAACTGGGATACAGGGTTTTTGATCTTAATCGTTGGCATTGGAAATTCACTGGGCGGCATGAGCAATTGGGTTTTGGGTATTTTAATCCGCACAGGCTTCCATAAGGATAAGGATAAAGATAAAAACCAGGAGACAGAAAGTAAATATCGCTTCAAAGCAGAGAAATGGCTCAAAAACTATGGTTCTCCCGTGCTTTTTTTCAGCTTCCTGCCCATTATTGGTGATCCCTTATGCCTGGTTGCCGGTCTGGTCAAAACACACTGGCTTCAGGCATTATTATATATTTCTCTGGGCAAGTTTTTTAGATACTTTATTTTAAGTTATGCGGTTTATCCGGGATAAAGCTTGTATAGGATACTCGGTAAAAATGATTCCTGGCAAAAAAACTTAGGCATCTTTCATTTCTCAGTTTACACTTTTATTTGGTTAAAAATCAATTCTACCAGTTTACAACCAAATTTTTCTGAACATATTTGAAATAATCATAAATACAGCAAGTGCAAAACATGCCCCAACTAGACACAGAGAAAAATTTCATGTATAAAAGAATCGGAACATTGTTTTCAATTCTTATACATTGGAGTTTATCTTATGGCTTTTCCATTTCAATTTATCCTTCAATCTCCACCCACGGTTCAATTTGAATCTCTAAAATTTGTTCGGCGTAATGATCTGAATGCCACGATTCGTTTTTCGATGGCCATTGAAGCACTTTATGCTCAATTGAATGGTGTATGGGGAACAGTCTCTCGGCTTGCCAATGAAAATAACGTCTCCAGAACGTTTATTTATTCTTTGGTTTCTTCATTAAAAGAGGCCAGTGAGTTTCTTTTTTGCCAATCAATGACTTCTTCTGTCTCGTCACTGTCTCGTGATATGGCCATTCAAACAATGTTATCCCTGCGTATGGAGGGTGGAAGCAGCCATAATCGTATATCGACCATGATGAAACGATTTGAATGTGAATTGACCTCTGTTGGCTCAATTAGCCAAATATTAACACGTATCGGTAGAATATTGCCAATGACTCTATCCTCAGAGAATGACCTCCCTCTGTTTCTTGTATTTACCAGCGATGAGATTTTTTCAAAAAAGCGTCCTGTTCTTGTCTCTGTTGATCCCTGTAGTTCTGCAATTTTGCGAATTGAGCTGGTGGATAGCCGTAAAGCAGAAGACTGGAAAAAGCATTTTGAATGTCTTCATGATAATGGCATAGAAGCCATTTATCTCGTCTCTGATGACGGTACTGGCTTGCGTGCAGGTCATGCACAAGCAATGGGTCACACCGTTCGACAGTCTGATACCTATCATGCTATTGCTCATCAATTGGGAAGTTGGGTGGATCGCCTGGAAAGAAGAGCGTTTAAACTGATCAGGCTAGAGCAGGAACGTGAAAAGAAATTTGATTCCGCAAAGAGCGAAAGAATGCAGAATAAACAGTTTGAGTGCTGGGAAAAGACAACAGAATCGCTCATAAAAGCGATTTCCCTTTACGATGACTACCAATATATTTATTGTTGCATTCTTGAAGAGCTCAATGTTTTTGATCGTTATGGTGAATTACGAGATCCCAAACAAGCTGAGGAGGAAATCAAAACAGGTCTGGTATTGATTGATGAACTCAAACACAGCAATATAAGCAACGCAGTGGCTAAAACCAGACGAACATTGCCCGATTTATTTCATTACTTCGATAGGGCAAAAAAAGTCATCCATGAGTGTAAAAAATTGTCTATTGATAAGGACTGTTTTAATGCATGGTGTCTTGCCTGGCAATGGGGCAAGGCCGTTAGAAAAGCTAAAAACACTCAACGAAAAAATCGAGCGAAAAAACAGGAACAAGAGTACCTGGAAATCGCCGAATGTCTGCAACCACAAGGCGCAGAAGCGCTACAAGAAGAAATTTACAACCGACTGGATAAAATTGTTCAAAGTTCGGCGATGGTAGAATGCATTAATTCAATTATACGACCCTTTTTAAATACATCGAAAGACCATGTCACTCAGGAACAGCTCAATTTGATTATGTTTTATCATAATCACCGGCGTTATCGTGAAGGAAAAAGAAAAAATAAAACACCGATGGAACTCCTGACAGGAAAGAAGCAAACAGAAGATTGGATTTCTCTTGTTTTTGACAAAATAAGAGAAAAAGATCCTAAATTATTGCTCGCATCATAAATAAAAACTAGCCTGTTTGTATGACTAAAATATTGTCACTTAAAAGTGACGACAGGATCCCTATGGCTTTTTTTTATTTTCTTTAATAAAAAGTGTCAACTACTTTTGAGGTATAATGAAAGATGCCGTCTTTTATTTGTATTCTGAGTTATAACCAG
>JAPVVU010000381.1 GCA_028571885.1 Gammaproteobacteria bacterium
CATGGCTATTATTAATCTTAATAACAGGAAAACCCGGGCTAATTTCAGCAAATGTAAGTTCATCTGTGATGGAAAAATCGCGTATTAATTCATTAATCATAATTCAATTGATTTCAAACATTAAAAAACAAACACTAAGTTGATATAGTCATTATTGACCAGAATGACGTAAATTGTCATATATTTATTGGCAGATAATCATTGCTCTTATGTAAATAAACGAGCAGTAAATCATTTAAGCACATATTTGAGTTATAATTACACCCACTGAAAATATAAAGGACATTAAAATGAAACACCAACTCGGAAAGTTGTTGTTATTGATATTTATTCTCATACCAGGCTATGCACTGGCAGATATTGCCGTTTTAGTGCATGGATACCATAGTTCAGGCAATACCTGGCGCTATAATGGTATTACAGCTCTTTTGGCTTCTAACGGCTGGATTGATTCAGGCTCTTATACATCACAGGGGTATATTAACTATTATGGCCAGCCTTTGAGTGAAACCGGGAAGCACATCGTCGCAGTTGATTTACCTTCTGAAGCCCCCGTTGAAATTCAGGCTGGCTTTCTCAATCAATATCTCGATGATATAGCTAAGAATTATCCACAACAAAAAATTCATCTCATAGCGCACTCAGCAGGGGGAATTGTGGCACGACTGGCTTTGGTTAATAATTATGCTCAAGCTGATAAATACAAGATTGTACAGCTTATTACCATAGCCACGCCTCATTTAGGCTCCCCTATTGCTGATATGGCAGAAAAAGCCTCTGATACACCAATTGGTTTTTTTGCCCCTATTTTCGGCGCAGATGAAATAAACAGATCTGAATTACTATATAAACAACTCGGCAAAGAAGAAAAAAATCATTTTCTCTTCTGGCTGAACCGTCAGGCACATCCCCCCATGCGATACACCTCAATCATCAGAGCTAATGGTTCAATTCTGGACGGTGACTGGCTGGTGCCGGCTCATAGACAGAGTATGGCCTACGTGCCCGCAATTGGTTCCAATACACAGATAATTTTGACGCCTGGAGAGCATAACTTAAAATATGCAGATGGTTTTATACTCTTAAGGCTATTACCTTGAAATTATTTTAAAATCTATAAGTCTGACAGTCTAAACAACTCTGGCAAACAACACATTTTTATTTATACTAATTGAAAAAAAGGCCCCGCATTTATGTCACCAGCAAGTAAGTATTTTCAGGATGTTGAACAATATCGAAAAGATATGCTGATTAAAACTGAGCTTTGTGGTGAACTTATGCAATTCAGTACCACCTGGGGACTTTTTTCGCCCAGAGCCATTGATGAAGGCTCAAAGTTAATGCTGCAGTACATCAAGGTTAATGAAAATGATAACTGTCTGGATATCGGTTGTGGCTATGGTCCTTTAGGGCTCACTTTGGCTAAACTTGCGCCCAATGGCAAAACCACTCTGATTGACAAAGACTTTGTCGCCGTTAATTACACCGAAAAAAACATACAGCTCAATCGTTTGTCTAATTGTGAAACATTTTTGAGTAATGGTTTAGATCAAGTGGGCTCCCGCCAATTTAACCTCATCGTTTCGAATATTCCTGCTAAGGTGGGTAATGAATTACTCAGCTTATTTTTAATTGATGCCTGGAAACATCTTGAGCCAGGCGGTCGCTTTTATGTGGTTACAATTACCGGCATTCGTAAATATATAGAGCGTTCTTTCAAAGAAGTGTTCGGTAATTACAAAAAAATTAAACAGGGAAAGACTTATACTGTTGCAATGACAATCAAACAATAGAGAACTTTATGGACATGAGGTCAGCCATTATTCCTTTTAAACAGTTCAAGAATCTGGTAATAGTTTTACTTTTATTCCTGAGCTTATTTTTCCAGCTCTCATGCAGTGACGATTCACAAGATAAAAAAATTGATTCACAGCAGCACAAGAAGCAGAGTCAAATTGTTTATATCGATAAAGATAATATTGACACAAAAAAAGTCACTAAAAAAACACCTCATAATAAAATCAGTCTGGCTGACTGGGAAATAATTAAAGAAGCCGGGACATTGAGAATTATTGTCCCTTACTCCTTTCAACATAACGACTTTTTACCCAGAGAATCATTATCTTACAATAATGAGTTAAGGTTGATTCTACGCTTTTCTGAAGACAATAATCTAACCCCTGTATTCATTTCAACCAAATCTTTTTCCAATATGCTGCCCCTGCTTGAACAAGGCTTAGGGGATATTGTGGTTGCCAACCTGACCATTACAGAAGCTCGAAAAGAGCAGATCAATTTCACTATCCCTGTTGACCATAGCACTGAGCAACTCGTTGTTTCTCATTTATTTAATAAAAAATTATCAATTGATAAATTAGATAACTTAAAAATTGGTGTTCGAGAAAACACATCATTTTGGGAAACTATATCCACCATAAAAGAAAAGCAGCTCAAAGCAGGTCAGCCAGACATTCAAATCATTAAATTGGATGATAAACTTTCTGCTGACGAAAAATTTAATCAAATTATGTCAGGTAAAATTGATGCCGTTATTGAAGACAGTAACCGACTTGCCTTATTCAGAGAATATCGCAGTGACATAAAAACAGTCCTTGATCTGAGTAAAGAACGTGCCATCGCCTGGGCGGTGCGTAAAAATAACCCCACTTTACTCAGACAGCTTAATCGTTATATCAGAACAGAAAAATTACTCCAGCATTTACCTGAAAGCCGTTTTGGCGATCTTGACAGCATAAAAAAACACCGCCAGTTAAGACTCATTACACGTAATAATGCTTCAACCTACTTCCTTTGGAAAAACCAGTTAATGGGCTTTGAATATGAACTAATCAAACAATTTGCTAAACAACAGAAGGTTAATTTAAAAGTCCTTGTTGCCAATGACTTTAAGCAAATGACTGAATGGCTGCAAGGCGGTTTTGGCGATATTATTTCTGCGGGTTTGATAAAAACACCTGAAAGAGAAAAATTACCCATCACATTTACAGACCCTTATTTATTTGTCCAGGAAGTCATTGTGCAACGAAAGAATGATAAAACAATCCAATCCATACAGCAGCTTGGGCAGCGAACATTTTATGTTCGTAAAAGCAGTTCCTATTGGAACACGCTGCAAAAGCTCCAGGATCAATTAAGAGCCGAAAAAATTAATTTTTCAATTGAGGTTGTTCCTGAAAACATGGAAACTGAAGAAATCATCAAAAACGTTATTGAGGGAAAATACGATTTAACTTTAACA
>JAPVVU010000382.1 GCA_028571885.1 Gammaproteobacteria bacterium
CCTGTCGGAATAAAACAGTTATTTCCCGGAATGTATGTCAAGGTCTCTCTGGTAACGGGAGAGAAACAGAAATTAACAATACCGTCTAAGGCGGTTGTCTATCGTTCTGAGGTGACGGGTATTTATGTTGTGGCTCAGGATGGCCGGATCAGTTTCCGGCAAATTCGCAGTGGCGGTGAAAATGGCAAGGAGACAATTATTATCCTTGCCGGCCTTGAGGAAGGTGAACAGGTAGCATTAGATCCTATCGCTGCGGGTATATTACTGATTAAGCAGCGTAAAAAAGAACGGAAGGAGAACCAGAGTGAATAAACTGGGTATCTCTGGGCTTACAGCCAAAGCTTTTCTTACTACACAAATAACACCATTATTAGCCCTTGTGGGGGTTTTAATCGGGCTGTTTGCTGTTATGGTCACTCCCCGAGAGGAAGATCCGCAAATTAACGTCACGTTTGCTAATGTGTTTATTCCCTTCCCCGGTGCGACAGCCTCACAGATAGAACAACAGGTAACAACACCAGCTGAACAAGTACTGTCAGAGATTGTTGGTATAGAACATGTTTATTCTTCATCGATGCCTGGCATGGCGGTGTTGACCATTCGTTATAAAGTTGGTGAAAATCGTACCGATGCTATTGTGCGTTTGTACAATAAAATTTTTTCCAATGAAGACTGGCTGCCGCAAAATCTGGGCGTTGGCCGCCCAATAATCAAACCCAAGGGTATTGATGATGTACCAATAATTTCTGCGACTCTCTGGTCTCATGATGAAAAAAAAGGCACTTTTGAGCTGGGTCAAATAGCCCATGCTATAGAAGCTGAACTTAAACGTGTGTCCGGTACACGTGATATTTATACCATTGGGGCTGCAGATCGTGTCGTCCATGTAGTTCTAGACCCACAGGCACTGGCAGCTTATCACATTGAAATTAATGATTTGTCTAATGCATTACGTGCAGGAAACCAAACACAGGATAATCTGAAGATTACCACTGGAAATAAAGAAATCCTGGTTCAGGCGGGTACATTTATGACCACACCTCAGGAAATCAGTCAGCTGGTGGTTGGTGTTTTTGGAGGAAAAGCTGTTTTTCTTTCAGATGTTGCGCAAGTCAACGATAGTTTTGATATTCCTGATCAATATGTCACTATTTCTCCCGGTATCTCAGCAACTCATGCCGGAATCAATCTTGAAAGTACCCGACCTGCAGTGACCATTGCCATTGCCAAAAAAGCGGGCAGTAATGCCGTTGAAATTGCTGAAAATATTATCCAGCGTCTGGAACAGATCAAAGGCACATTCATTCCTGATGATGTCGAAATCACCATCACTCGAAATTATGGTAAAACTGCCAATGAAAAATCCAGTAAACTCATCCAGAAATTAATTATTGAAACAATTGCAGTCATATTACTGGTTGTTTTTGCAATAGGATGGCGTGAAGGTCTAATCGTAGGTACTGCTGTAGCAGTTACCTTGCTGGTCACATTGTTTGCATCCTGGGCTTATGGATTTACTTTAAACCGGGTTTCACTCTTTGCACTGATTTTTTCAATTGGTATTTTGGTGGATGATGCCATCGTTGTGGTTGAAAACATACATCGACACATGGCCATGGGGAAACAGAAACTGATTGATTTAATCCCTATTGCAGTTGATGAAGTGGGGGGACCAACCATTCTGGCCACTTTTACCGTCATTGCTGCACTTTTACCCATGGCCTTTGTTTCGGGCTTAATGGGGCCGTATATGAGCCCCATCCCGATAAATGCCAGTATGGGCATGCTTGCATCACTTATTATTGCATTTGTATTTACACCCTGGTTAAGCAATATTATGTTAGCTAAAGTCCATTCAAAGCATGACGCAGTACATTCCGACTCTGACTCAGACTCCGATAAGGAAAAAAATGATAAGCTGAACGTTTTTTTTACTCGTCTGATGTCACCTTTTTTACAGGGTCGTGTTGGTCAACGTAACCGCTGGTTATTGTTACTGGGCATTTTTTTATTGATTGGTCTTGCTCTACTGTTGGTCATTAATAAAACAGTTGTTTTAAAAATGCTGCCTTTTGACAATAAATCAGAACTTCAAGTCGTGCTTGATATGCCCGAAGGTTCAAGTTTAGAACAAACCAGTCGAGTACTGCATGAAATAGGCGGTTTCCTGGACACCGTTAATGAAGTCACTGATTATGAAGTCTATGCAGGAACGGCTTCACCTATCAGTTTTAACGGCTTAATCCGTCAATATTATTTACGTAAGGGAGCCAATGTTGGTGATATTCAGGTTAACCTGATCGATAAACAGCATCGAGAACGAAAAAGCCATGAGATAGCACTTGCAATACGACAGCCAATCCAGACCATTGCCAGAAAATATTCCGGTAACGCCAAGGTAGTTGAGGTGCCTCCCGGTCCACCGGTACAGTCACCTATTGTTGCTGAAATTTATGGCCTGGATTATGCCGGGCAGATCCTCAAGGCAAAACAAATACGTCAATTGTTTGAAAACACACCGGATATTATCGATATTGATGACAGCATCGAATATCCATCGACCAAATTTACTGTTGTTGTCGATCGTCAAAAGGCTGCTTTGCTCGGTGTTAATCAGTCCACCATAGTACAGGCTCTTGCGACTGTATTGAATGGTGCTGATGTGACCTATCTGCATGATAAGCACCTGAAATATCCAGCACCAGTGCGCCTGGAGTATTCTGAGATTGACAAGGCTGATTTGGAGCAGGTACTGGCTTTACGAGTCCGTTCAGAAAGTGGCAAACTGGTCCCTTTACTGGAGATAATTCAATTACAAAAAGGTACTCGAGAACACAATATTTATCATAAAGATCTATTACCTGTTGTGTTTGTCACAGCTGATATGGGAGGGGTGGTGGATAGCCCTTTATATGGTATGTTTGAGATTTCTGCTGCATTGGAAAATAATAATTCACTGGCCCAATATTTCATTGATCAGCCCGAAAACCCCTATGAATACAGTCTTAAATGGGATGGTGAATGGCAGATAACCTATGAAACCTTTCGTGATATGGGCATCGCTTATGCGGTGGGCTTATTAATGATTTATTTACTGGTGGTCGCTCAATTTCGTTCCTATCTGGTACCACTGGTCATTATGGCACCTATTCCTCTGACTATTATTGGTATCATGCCTGGCCACGCCCTACTGGGAGAGCAGTTTACAGCAACCTCCATGATTGGAATGATTGCTCTGGCAGGTATTATTGTGC
>JAPVVU010000383.1 GCA_028571885.1 Gammaproteobacteria bacterium
GCCTCTGTGTGCAGAGATGTGTGCCACCAAATCACTGCTGGCTGGTGATGCCAGTGTGGTTTCAGATATTTACCGTAAGCGTGTCATTGAAAGAGGAGCCAGTGTTTTGAATAAGGGTGTTTCTTATCAAAATGCCTCTTTCAGAGCGTCATCTGTAGGGAAGGATAAGTAGTTGCTGCCCATCCTTTTCTATCAGGGCAGACACATAGGTCTGCTAGTACGTAGGGGCGAACCTATGTGTTCGCCCTGTTGCTCTAATGAGGCTTCAAAATTTCATGTCTAATTATTTCATGTCAAAATTCATGTCAAAAAATAGCCGGATTTTCACCAGCCGAATATATTATTTTATGTATCTGCTATTTTGTCTCTGCCTGTTATCACCCCTTAGCTCAAGCGCATCAGGCCCTGCAGCATCAAAGGTCAACAATCCCGCCAATGACTTATGGATGAGTGTTCGTCACAATACAGAATTCGGCAAGGTGACCAGTCAGGTTAAGAATGTTGACAGTACCGTGCTGATTAATGCGCAGGCCGACAGGTGGACTCGATTTCGTATGACTCAATTAGTCAACTATGGCTTAATTGTATTAGTGGCTGTGATTGCAGTTATTTTGTTGTTCTATCTTATTCGCGGCAGAGTCAAACTTGAAGCAGGATTATCAGGCAAGATGGTTCATCGCTTTACCGACTATGAACGAATATTACACTGGGTTCTGGCAATAGTATTTATTTTCCTTGCCGGTACGGGTCTGATCTTATTATTTGGTCGCTCACTTGTGATCCCTGTTTTGGGACATGAAATTTTTTCTGTGCTGGCTTCAGCAAGCAAGGAAGGTCACAATTTGTTTGGCCCTATATTTTTTGTGAGTCTGTTATTAATGTTGTTTCGCTTTGTCAGAAGAAATATTTATGCTAAAGGTGATCTGACCTGGCTTTTAAAAGGCGGCGGCATGATTGGAAAATCGCATGTCACCGGCGGCTTTTTTAATATGGGTGAAAAGACCTGGTATTGGCTGGTTATTCTAATTGGCCTGGGCATTTCTGTGAGTGGCCTGATTCTGGTTTCTCCCAGCTTTGGTCAGAGCAGGATATTAATGGAGTTATCCCATGTCGTGCATGGAATAGGTGCCATCATTCTGGTTACAATTTCTCTTGGACATATGTACCTGGCCACTAAGGGGACGGAAGGTACAATGGAAAGCATGAAAACAGGCTATGTCGATATTAATTGGGCAGAAGCGCATCATGACCGCTGGGCAAAGGAATGTCATGAAAATAATCGGCTTATTTCAGCTGATGAATATGCCAGATTACAGGGTAAAGTCGTGCATAATCAGAGTGCTGCTGTATCCCCGGTAATGGAGGAGAGTAAATGATAACGGAATTTATTGATGGGCCGTTGTGGTATTTTTCTCTGTTGGTATTCTCCATTGGCGTTCTCTGGAAACTAGTTACCATAGTATTTGGCAAGAGAAAAGCCGATCTGTCTGTGGCCCGTGGCTCTGTTGTTCCCGGCGCCATAAAAACAGTGTTCAGCCGATTTATTGCAGATAAAGGCATGGCTCCTCATATTCGCTTGCAGGTTGTGGCAGGTTATATGTTCCATTTGGGTTTGTTTGCCTTACTGTTTTTTGCTGCGCCTCATGTCCTGTTTCTTGAGGAGCACTTCTTTAGTCATGAAGGGACGAGTTTTGAATGGATGAGTTTCAGCTGGACACCCATGCCGCACTGGGCATTTATTGTTGCCTCAGAGTTTGCATTTTTAGGTTTGCTCATGTTGTGGCTGCACCGTGTTTTAAATCCTGTCAGCCGATTAATTTCTACTGCGGATGATCATATCGCTTCTATATTAACCTTTGTGGTGATGCTGACTGGTTGCCTGGCTTTACTGGAGTCCTTTACTGAACTTCGTTTGTTACATCGCTTTAGCGTTGAATTGTTTTTAATCTATTTTCCATTCAGTCGTTTAATGCATGCCTTTACATTTATACCGAGCAGAGCCTTTACCGGCGCATGGTTTGGACGACGGGGCATTCGTTCATAGTGACTATATCAAGTGGCTTTATCATAAAATTTTATCAAATAACTTTATCAAATAACTTTATTTTAGTAACAGTATCAGCAGTAGTGGGAGTTGATAATGAGTGAAAGACTGGAGCGTGGTTTAAACACGCTGCGAGCACAAATTGATACAAAAGTTAAAGCCTACTTTTCCAGTTGTGTGCATTGCGGGATTTGTGCAGAAGCCTGTTTGTTTTATACTGAAACCCGTGATCCCCGTTATACTCCGATTTACAAAACGGAACCACTGCACAAGGTCTGGCAGGAAGAATATACTTTTTGGGGGAAATTAGGCAAAAAACTGGGCCTGACAAAATCATTGACTGAAGCCGATCTCGCCAATTGGGAAGAGCTGGTTTATGACGGTTGTTCTATGTGTGGACGTTGCAGTATGGTGTGCCCCGTCGGTATTGATGTCGTCTATCTTATTCGTAAAGTAAAGGAAGGGCTGGCGGCATCCGACTACTCACCAGAGGGCCTGGTTGACGCAACTCAGCGTGCTGTTGAAATAGGCAGCCCGATGGGGATCAGACTAAAGGCATTGGAAGCGCAAATCAAACATGTTGAAGCTGATACCGGTTTGAAGATCCCTATGGATGTTGAAGGGGCTGATTATATGGCGCTTTTATCTTCTATGGAGATCATAAACTTTCCTGAGTATATAGAAGCTCTGGCGCGTATTTTCAAGCAGGCTGATGTGAGCTGGACGCTCTGTTCCGATGCATTTGAGGCCACCAATTCAGGCCTGCAAATCGGTAACAGCACTATTGCCGCACAACTGCTTGAAAGAGTTGTTGCCGGTGCTGAGAAACTTAAGGTCAAAAGTGTGATCAGTCCGGAATGCGGACATGCTTATGCCGCCATTCGCTGGGACGGTCCCAACTGGATTGGCAGGCCCTATAATTTTAAAGTGATTCACATTCTGGAGTTACTGGATGAGTTGCATCAAAGCGGACGTCTGAAAACATCAGGTAAGGAAACGGCACGTTTAACTTTTCATGATCCCTGTCAGATAGTACGCAGAGGAGGAGTGGAAGCTCAGCCTCGTCATCTGCTGAAATCTGTCGCTGAAAATTTTGTTGAAATGACTGAGCATGGACGCATGAACTGGTGTTGTGGCGGCGGTGGCGGTGTCAGTGCCAATGAACGTGCTGAAGAGTTAAAGCTCAAAGCATTTAATCGTAAAAA
>JAPVVU010000384.1 GCA_028571885.1 Gammaproteobacteria bacterium
AAAAATGGCATTTTGGCTTTCCCTTTTCTATAAATAAAATGAAATAGAAGCAAAGAATGATTTGTATTTGTTTTAACTTATTGAAACATAAAACTATTTTTAAAAATCAAATCTTCCTTGAGTCGCCTCCCCGAGAGTATCTACAGGTGCTTGGCAAATAGAGGAATTTCGTAAGAATCTATAACAATAAATCATGTATTTTTTTATACTTTGGTTTGATTATTGCAACAGACTCAGAAATAGTCCTTAAATAAAAATTTGAAATAAAGACCAATTGCAGATAAATCATGCAGCCAGACAATGAATAACCAAAAGCAACAGTATGAATTAGCAGAAAATATACTGGATAATTTGAATACGGCCGTTGTATTGCTGGATGGCCAGTTAAATGTCCTTTATATTAACCCCTCTGCAGAAATGCTCCTGGGTGTCAGCTCAAATAAAATCACGGCAAAGCCCATCGAACAATTATTAATTGACGATGCGCTTATTACGGCTGTTAAAGACACACTGACAAGCAATCATCCCTTTACGCAGCGAGAAAGAACGGTTCAGATTAATGATCGTAAAGTGACAGTTGATGTCAGTGTGCAACCGATCCCGTTCGATAATGCATCAGGTAAAAATGAAATACGCTTATTGATTGAATTTAGTCAACTGGATCGGCATTTGCGGATTTCAAAAGAAGAAAACCTGCTGGCACAGCATGAAACCATTCGTGCACTATTGCGCAGTATGGCGCATGAAGTAAAAAATCCATTGGGTGGAATACGAGGCGCTGCACAATTATTGGAAAGGGAATTAGAAAATCCGAATTTAGCTGAATATACCCAGGTCATTATTGATGAAGCAGACAGATTAAAAAATTTGGTCAATCGGATGCTTGGGCCAAATGCGCGGCCCAATCAAATATTAGTTAATATTCATTCCGTTACAGAACGTGTTCGTAGTCTGCTTAAAGCGGATAAGAGCAGAGATGTAAAAATATATTTTGATTATGATCCGAGTATTCCAGAGGTTTTATTTGATCCGGAGCATTTAATACAGGCGGTTTTAAATATTGTTCGTAATGCGGCTCAGGCACTGGTAGAACAAGACTTGAAACAAGATTCAGCTCAGGATTCAAGTAACTCAATAGATGGTCACGAAAAAGAAAAAACAATTACCATAAAAACCCGGGTTATGAGGCATTTTAATATTGGTCATAAGCGTTATAAGCTCGTTGCTAAAATGGATATTATTGATAATGGCCCCGGTATATCAGAAAAAATGCAGGAAAGAATTTTTATGCCGCTTATAACAGGACGTGCTGAGGGTACAGGTTTGGGATTATCAATTGCCCAATCACTGGTGAGCCAAAATGGTGGTCTGATTGAATGTCATAGCAGACCTGGAAAAACTGTTTTCAGTCTTTTATTACCGATAATTGACTCTGACTCCCCCGAATGCTTAACAAAAAAGGCTTAACTAAATAAACGTAATTAAAGTTTGGAATAAATAGTTTATCCCTTAATTTTTTCCTTTTAACTGATTTGTTTAGGTTTAAGCTTTACCTTAAATATAAATATCGGAGTGCAATGTGAGCACACAAAATATCGTTTGGGTCATAGACGATGACCGTTCCATCCGCTGGGTTTTGGAAAAAGCATTCAAACAAGCTGATCTTCAGGTTGAATGTTTTGAAAATGCAGAAAGTGTTTTAAGTGCTTTAAAAAATGCACAACCGGATACCATTGTGACTGATATTCGCATGCCGGGTATGGATGGCTTTGGTCTGCTTGAAAAATTACAACAGGACTATAAAGCAATTCCAGTGATAATTATGACCGCACATTCTGATCTGGACAGTGCTGTTTCCGCCTATGAAGGTGGTGCCTTTGAATATTTACCCAAACCGTTTGACGTCGATGAAGCAGTAGAGCTGGTGCAGCGGGCACTGAGTTTACGCAAAACAGAAAAAGCCCGGCATGATGAGCAGGAACAGCTTAATGTGACACCTGAAATCATTGGTGAAGCAGCCTCAATGCAGGAAGTTTTTCGTGCCATAGGACGCTTGTCCCGCTCCAACATTACGGTAATGATTAATGGTGCTTCAGGTACTGGTAAAGAGTTAGTTGCTCAGGCATTGCATCGTCACAGCCCGCGTGCAGATAAACCCTTCATTGCCTTAAATACTGCTGCAATCCCTAAAGACTTGCTGGAATCCGAATTATTTGGCCATGAGCGTGGCGCTTTTACCGGGGCTCAGGCACAGCGGGTTGGGCGTTTTGAACAGGCTGATGGCGGCACGCTTTTTCTCGATGAAATTGGTGATATGCCAGCCGAATTACAAACCCGTTTGTTACGTGTGCTTTCTGATGGTGAATTTTATCGGGTGGGTGGCCGTTCACCCATCAAAGTTGATGTACGAATTATTGCTGCAACACATCAGGATCTTGATAAACGTGTGCAGGAAGGTTTGTTTCGTGAAGATTTATTTCACCGTCTCAATGTGATACGCATACATATGCCCACCTTGAGTGAGCGGCAAGAAGACATTGCTCTGCTTTCAAGTTATTTTCTTCAGCGTGCCGCTGCGGAACTGAACGTTGAAAAGAAAACACTGGATCCGGAAAGTGAAATATTTTTGAGTAAACAGCCCTGGCCCGGCAATGTTCGACAGTTAGAAAATGTGTGCCGCTGGTTAACGGTTATGTCGCCAGCTCAGGTTGTCCATATTGAAGACATGCCGCCGGAACTACAAAGTAAAGATCTTGAAGAAGCCGTTAATAGTAATTGGGAAGATGCCTTGAAACTCTGGCTGAATTCACAGTTATCCTCGGGTGCAGAAAATGTGCTGGATACTCTGATGCCGAATATGGAACGCATTATGATTGAAGTGGCGTTGAAATATACCGGTGGACGTAAACAGGATGCGGCTCGTTTATTAGGCTGGGGAAGAAATACTTTGACCCGAAAAATAAAAGAACTGAAAATTGAATAATTTTATTGCTCCCCCTTCTGTCCCATACAAATTCACAGGTTGAAGAAGGAGGGCAGTTAAAAGCTTATCCTTCCTTTGCAACAAGAGGCTTTTCTTTAGGACTGTTTATAGATGAGTTTTTATCTTTTAACTCATCTAACAAAGCATCCATCCCCTTTTGAGAAATAATTTGCTTAAAGCTGGAACGGTAAGTCGTTACCAGACTGATACCTTCTACAGAAACATCATAAACCTGCCACAGACCCGTTTTTTTACTAAG
>JAPVVU010000385.1 GCA_028571885.1 Gammaproteobacteria bacterium
ATAAGAGCGCTGTTTTGGTGATCAACTGAGCTTAATTGTAATATCTAAAGGAGAATTAAGTGCAGGAAACTAACAAAGTAAGTGCTTTTGTCTTGGGAATATTTATATTTTTTGGGCTGTCATCATTGGGATACTTGCTGGGCGGTGCTGCGATAGAATATAAACAGTATGAAAGAAGTGTGACTGTAAAAGGTTTATCAGAGCGTGAATATAAATCCGATATTGTTATCTGGCCTATTCAATTTACAGCAGCCGGCAATGATATAGGAAGCCTTTATAGTTCAATTGAGGAAAACACATTAAAAATTAAGACCTTTCTCGAAGAAAATGGCATCAGCTCAAAAGAAATTACTTTTGCTTCTCCCGCAATAACTGACAAATCAGCTCAGCAATATGGAAGCAATAATAAGCCTGCCTTTCGCTATGCGGCTATTCAAACAGTCACTGTTTATTCAAAGAATATTGATGCCGTTCGATCTGTTATGAGCTCATTATCAGAATTAGGAAAGAAAGGGATAGTTTTCACAGGCGGCAACTATCAGTCAAAAACCGAATATATTTTTACCCGGTTAAATGAAATCAAACCAGAAATGATCGAGGAGGCTACTAGAAAAGCCAGGGAAGTCGCACAAAAATTCGCAACTGATTCAAAAAGTAAACTTGGAAAAATCAAAAAAGCATCACAAGGTCAATTTAGTATAAATGCAAGAGATAAAAATAACCCGCACATTAAGAAGATTCGAGTGGTTTCTACAGTTGAATACTATTTGTCAGATTAATAAAAAAAATAAAAACACTCATTAATTAAAATCTTGAAATAACTGACCAAATAAGAATTAATATCTCAATGGAGGTTATAATAGAAATCGCCTGGTCAAACTTATTTCCTGGCTAAAATTTTTCTTCGGTTGTACAAAGATTTAACCTTATGTTTCCAATATCGCCGCACTGGAAACTTTTCTTAAATAAAATGCGGCATTCAAAAGGAGTGTGAAAAATGAGTAACGTAGTTGATGAAGTACAATCAGCAAATGCTGATTATGTCGCTGGTTTTGGTAATAAAGGCGATTTGCCTATGCCTCCAGGCCGACAATTTGCCATCCTTACGTGTATGGATGCTCGCTTAGACCCTGCTAAATATGCAGGACTCGCAGAAGGCGACGCTCATGTGATTCGTAATGCTGGCGGTAGAGCCAGTGATGATGCTATTCGTTCCTTAGTGATTTCATATAAATTGCTGGGTACCAAAGAATGGTTCGTAATACATCACACTGATTGTGGTATGGAAACATTCAATAATGAAATCATGAGTGAGCTGTTATCCGGCAGCCTAAAAACAGCAAGCGTGGATGCAACAGGCTGGCATGACAGTAATGCTGGTGGTGGTACAACAGATGGGAAATTCATTAATTGGTTAACTATCAGTGATAATGCCAAAAGTGTCGTGGAGGATGTTCAGCGAATAAGAAGTAATTCAATGGTTCCTTCAGATATTCCTATTTACGGGTATATATACGATTGCAAAACAGGTGAACTGGTTGAAATACCTGAAGCAACAGCAGCCGGTAAAGCAGGCTAAAACATAACAAAAACTTAATAAAAGGTTCCACTCGGAGTCAAAAGTTGTCTTCGTTATACAACTTTTGACTCCAAGTTAACCAATACGTTATACCGATTTGGCTCAAAGGCGGGATTTCCCGGTTGATTGCTAGTAAGTAAAACTCATGGCTTACAATCAATTATCCATTAATTTCATCCATTAGAATAATTTCACTTTCTTTTTTTCCAGATTCGCACCATTCAATAATAGCTTTCTGAGACAGAATATAGTCTGCGTATTCTTGTTCAATTTCGTTTAAGGCAATACCATAACCCTTAAATCTAAGTACGACAGGCGCATACATGGCATCGGCAATTGAAAAATCACCAAATAACCAGGGCCCCTTATCCATATATCGTTTACGAAAATAACGCCATAGTGCAGTGACTCGTTCAATGTCCTCAGAGGCTTCATCTGACAGCTTAATGGAGGAAAATGTTTTTCTGCAATTCATCGGCAGCTCGTTTCTCATTGCGGCGAAACTGGAATGCATTTCTGCACACATCGAGCGTGCCATTGCACGATCTTTAAAATAATCAGGCAATCCTTTGTGTTGTGGAAATTTCTCTGCTAAATATTCCAAAATTGCCATCGAATCCCAAACAATAAACTCACCATCTAATAATACCGGCACTTTATAATTTGAATAGTATTGCTCCAACTGGGCGTTGGTCTGCTCTGTAAAAAGCGGGATTCTTTTTTCCTTAAAGGGAATATCAAGATGTTTCATCCAAAACCAGGGCCTAAGAGACCATGAAGAATAATTTTTATTACCGATAATTAAGGTTAAATCTGACATTAGTGCTATTCTCCATTTCATTTTATTGACAAAACAAAAAAATATAACCCTGCAAATTGTAGCATTGATTTTTGCCTTTATTATCCATATGTCTAACTTATCAATAAACTGTACTAAAAAAACTATGAGTAATGACGAAAATTTATGCCCTTTTTCCAAGCCCATTATCGGAAAATGGTGCCGATGCCAATATGCCGTACTTTCAGATCGATGCGCCGGAAAAATGCGCTGCCATCATCCCGATGATCACCTGGATATTTGCCATCAATTAGTTGCTCAGCTGGAGAACAACACTCGTTTTATTCTTGGCGTCAGTAATAAAGACAAGCCATTAACCCACCAGCAGTATATGAAAATTAAATGTGGTGGTATGGAGGGAATGCAGCGGGTGTTGGAATTGGGATCAGAAGCGTTACCTTCTGTGACTGCTATAGCAGCAAATGTTATGAGCCAATATGGTTCTCTTGCTGACTTTCCTTATGGTGAAATTGTGCGCGATATTGCCAATTTCAGTCACCGAAAATCAGCAAAAAAAAGCAGCTGATTCATATTCAATCAACGAAAAAATTTCAAAAGTACTAATAACTTGGCATATCTAAGTCAATGTCTTGTGCCCAGGCATTAACCCCGCCGGAAAGATTAATTATTTTCTTAAATTGCGCCAGTTCAAGAAACTGACCCACCATTCGACTGCGTATGCCATGATGACAAATGACTATAGTTTCCTGCTGAGGATCAAGTTTGTCCAAATGTGCGGGAATACTCTGCATAGGAATGAGTTCTGCTCCTTCAATACGGCAAATTTCATGCTCCCATGGTTCACGTACATCCAGCAATA
>JAPVVU010000386.1 GCA_028571885.1 Gammaproteobacteria bacterium
GATCAAAAAGATGCCCTTGGCTTCTATTTTGACTCATTACTAATGCCTGATGAAAATGATCTTGCAGATAAGTCTGTCTCTGAAAACACAGCTCTGAAAAACAGGCCTGATCTGCAAGAACAGAATGACTCTGGGCCCTTTTCTGTGCAGCAAACAGATGAAATACAAGATAAGTTACACACTAACGATACTAAGGATAAACTACAGGCTGCAAAAGATTTTTTGCAGGCATCGCAACGGCGCCAGGGGAAACAAAATACTCAATTTGATAAACAGGTAGTCCAATCCGCTCAGGTGCAGCAGACAGCACAGAATTTAAATATCAAAATTAATCATGTCGCTGATAGTAAGCTTGTCAGTGAAAAATCAATCACATCAATTGAATCCAGGCCAACTGATATATCAAGCAAGACAATAACCAAAGGTCCTGTTTCACCCAAACCCAGACTCAAAGAGAGCAAACATAACAATAAGCTATTACCCTCAAGTTCAAAAATTGTTTTTTCAACAAAAAATGATGATGGCAAAGTCATTGAACAAGTCTTAATTCCACGTAGTCAGAGATTGGCTGCTGATAAATCAAATGGCACTCAAAGTATTGCTAAGGCTGTCTCTAAAACTGATACCTCTGAACTTAAAAATGAAAGAGGAGCAGAGATTCAGTCAGAAAATAAATCCGGCTCGCCTATTGCTTCTGCTAATGATAAGGCATCGTTTAACTCTCATTTAAGCGCTGAGCAGTTAAGCACTGAGCCTGAAAATGAGTCAAAAAATGAATCTGCAACTGAGAATAAACCATTAACTCCTGTAGAACCTGCAATTGAAATAGCCCCGTTAGAGAACAAAAAGACCTCAGCCAAAAAGATAACTGCTGATTCACAGGAAGCGCCAATTTTAGATTTGAGTCTGTTTTTGCCCAAAATAAAAACACTCAGTGACGAAGAAATATCACAGCAAATTGAAGCGCTGACGCAAGCAGCTGTGAGTCAGGCACAATTAGAATCTGATTTGGCTCATGTAGCAGAATTGGAACAGGTCAGTCAAAAACTACTCAGGACACAATCTGAATCCGTGTTAGATGAGTCGGTGCGAAATGTAGATAATGCACCTTCCTGGGCGGTACCGGATTTTCAGGCTCTGCTATTCACCGTTGCAGGTTTAAAGCTGGCTGTGCCACTGATAGAGCTGAATGGCATCATAGAGTGGGGCGACGAATATATTACTGAATTACCAGGGCATAAATCCTGGTATTTGGGAATTATTCAGAATCAGGGTAAGAGTGTGCCTGTTATTGATACCCTGCAACAAGTTGTGCCCCAAAACCGCTGGCCGGAAAATTATCTAAATGAAAGAAAATTCAAGCATATTATTTTGATAGATAATGCGCGTTGGGGATTAGCTTGTGAAACGGTATTGGAAGTGGTCACTCTAAAAACAGATTCTGTCAAATGGCGCTCATCAAGAACCAGGCGACGCTGGTTACTTGGTACTGTTATTGAACATATGTGTGCTCTATTGGATAGCTCAGAGTTCGCTGCGATGCTGAAAACGGGTGATGATAGTTTGCTGAGTTAAAATAAAATTGTCAGCAAATCCTTCAAAAAATGTCATTCATAAACTAAACTTTCACCATACAATGCCGATAAAAGATATAAGACTATAATTATTTGAACTTTTGAGGACTAATCATGGATTATGATTATGATGATGAACTGAGTACTGACCTTTTGACACAATGGGTTACATTTATGCTGGCTGGTGAAAAATACGGCATCAATGTAATGCAGGTCAGGGAAGTTTTACGTGATATAGAAATTGCTCCCGTACCTGGTGCACCAGATTATATTTTAGGCATTATTAATCTTCGAGGTAATGTGGTTACTGTTGTTGATACCCGTTCACGATTTGGCCTGCCAACGGGTGAAACTAATACAGAATCAAGAATTATTATTATAGAAAATAATGATCAAACTTTAGGCTTACTGGTTGACAGTATTGCTGAAGTCGCTGATATTCTCAAATCTCAAATTGAAATTACGCCTAATATTGGCAATGATGATAGTTCAAAATACATACAGGGAGTTCATAGCAAAGATGGTGAGTTGCTAATATTGGTATCGGTTGATAAAGTGCTGAATGATGATGAGTGGGCTGATATGGATATGTTTTAGTACCTTAGAAATCGTTTGTTTTGTTTAGTTTCAGGTACTCCTCATCTGTTAGATATTACTGTTTTTTTGATTAAATAGAGTTAACATAAGGTTAAAATATTTATTCTGTATAATGAGAGGTGTATTATGTCAGGCGATATTTCACCACTGAGTCCGGCTTCAGCCACTCCGCTGGTTAGGGAAAAACGGCATTATCCGGGTGAGCAGAAAGAAAAAAATCTGAAAAAACAGGCACAGGATGATCAGACCAGTGATGACGAGCAGGCAAAAAATGAATCTGATGATGACGAGCAGGAAAATACTGTGAATAGAGACGAAAAAAATGTTAAAATCGGGCATATTGATGAATATGTCTGACCTGGATAAAATTTGATTAAATGGCTATCACTTCAGTTCTTTTTGGCACCATTGCCGTCTTACTCGTACTTTTTTTATACCTTGCTTTTTATGTCAATGGCTTGAGCAAATCCCTTCACACTTCTGATTCAGAAGTGAAACAATTAAAACAATTTGTTGCCTTGCAGCAAAAACAGCTAAAAGATCTCTCACATGAATTGCAAACCATGACGAGTGCGGCTTATGGTGTAGGCAAACGCATCAATCAACTGGCCGGACAACTGCGTGAACTGGATGATCGCCAGGAAGAGTTTGATTTAAAAGATCAGGGTTCGCATTCAATGCAGCAAGCCATTGCTCTTGTACATAAAGGTGCAACGGTTGAAGAGCTGGTTGAAAATTGTGACATGTCTCTTGGTGAAGCTGAATTGTTGATAATGGTTCATGGTCAGCAAGCAGAGTAAGTTGGTTGTTCAAAAGAAATTGTAACTATTCAGCATATTATTTATAAAGAGCCTGTGGTTGCTTATTTTTCTGACTTTGATTGTTTGAGCGCAGCTGCTTCTCATAACAGAAAGCAAAGTCAGAAAAATAAGTGACCATGGGCTCAACAGTGGTCATTAAGAAATACACGCTGAATAGTTACAATTTCTTTTGAACAACCAACTTACTCTGCTTGCTGAC
>JAPVVU010000387.1 GCA_028571885.1 Gammaproteobacteria bacterium
CGGCCTTTTTTATTTAGGCAATCTATTTGTTTTGCGATCAAAGCAAATAGAACAGAAATTGTTGGTTGTTCGAAATGTGGTGCTGAAAATGGAAGGTTAGATGGTGTGGTTGGCCTTTCAGGGGACGCTTCTAGTACGTCCATGTAGCGCTCATCCTCGGCATCCATGCCTCGAAAAGCCCCTGAAAGGCCAACCACACCATCTAACCTTCCTGGCCGCATCACATTTCTCTCTTTTGGTGGAACAGCAAAAGAAAAATCAAAAGATAAGAAAAAGCATTCGAACTCAGCTCTGGCTTTATTCTTTTCTTTTGATTTTGCCTTTTTACCTACAGTGAGAAATGTGATGCGGCCAGGAAGGTTGGATGCTCTGGTTTACCTTGCAGGGGTATTTCGAGCCATGGATGGCGAGGATAAGCGGCACATGGACGTGTTCAAAGCGTCCCCAGCAAGGTAAACCAGAGCATCCAATCATCCGTTTTCAGTACCACATTTCGAACGACTCACTAATTTCTATTTTGCTGACAATTGAAATAAACAGCTTTGAGGTGAACTATTTTATTTATCAGAACTAAACTCACTTCCCTGAAAAATACCCTGCTCCTGCATTTGATCTTCAATCATCTGTGTAGGGCGCATTTTTTCTTTGGTCCACGCAGGGGCAATTAATTCATCCCAGCGACTGGCAACAGCGGCAAGGCGCTGGACTGCAATATCTGGTGACAGATATTGCAAAAATAATATCACTTTGTCGATGTATTCCTGCAGTTCAACGGGCTGGAATTTTCCCTGCTGATACATCTCAGCCAGAGGTGTGTTAGTTAAAACATGTAGATTGTGCAGTTTTACATTGGAAATGGGCAACTCATTTAAAATTTGTGCCGTTTGAATGATTTCTTCATCTGTTTCATCAGGCAGGCCAAACATAAGATGAATGCCTATATCAACACCCGTATGCTCATGTAATTTTTTAATAGCATCATAGCCGCGTTGCACATCATGACCACGCTGTAAAAAAGTGAGATGATGATCAAAAAAACTTTGCAGGCCCAGTTCAACCGTAACGTAATGGCTTTCATGTGTTTTTTTGAGTAAGGGTAATATTCTTGATGGCAGGCAGTCCGGACGCGTGCCTAAAACAATGCCTTCAATGTTTTCTTCAGATAGAGCAACATCAAAACGTTGTTCCAGATCAGAGACACGATCAAAGGTGTTGGTATAAGACTGAAAATAAATGAGAAATTTTTTAGCGCGATAGCGTTTGGAAATTTTATCGCGATTGATAATGATTTGATCTCTGAGTGATTTATCACGCTCAAGATGATAGGCAGCCGAACCCCATTCATCACAAAAAATACACAGCGGCATACGACTGTTCGGTTGACGATTAGGACAGGTTTCAGCAACACTCACAGAGACTTTATAAACTTTCTCACCAAAACGATTTTTATAAAACTGGCTGATGGGAAAGTATCGATGATTTCCCCAGTCACTGAAGTCAGTCTTCATTTCTTCTTTTCCTGCAAGAGCTGACGGGCCTGTTTTATCCAGCAAGAGTAGTCCAGCCATTAATAAAATTCTCAATAAGTGACTGAATCAGTTCTTCAGAGCTGCAGGCGGATTTTGCAAACAGATTGTTATTGATGGAAAGCGTACAAATACCATGCACACTGCTCCATAAAACCCGGCTTGTTTTGATGATTTCATTATCAGAGGCAGTGGGTTGAATAGCCTTGAGTTGAATTTCAATTAAAGAAAAAAGAGCATTAACCTGGTTTAAATACCAATCGGGTAGTTCATCATCATTTAAAACCATGTTGTCAAAAATTAACTCCCAGTGTCCGGGGTGAGAATGGGCAAACTCAAGATAGATATTGGCATAAGCCAAAATGTTTTTCTGATGATCTCGTTTGCTTATGTCCAGATTTTGGCAGTCGTCATAAAGAGTTTTTAAGGTTCGGGCATTGACGTGCAAGAGTAAATCAGGAAGATTTTTGAAAATTTGATACAGTGTGCCAACCGTATAGCCCATTTTTGTTGCGATTTGACGGGTACTGAGTTCACTGGCCGATTTGTCATTTAGCAACTCTTCTGCGGATTTTAAAGCGAGTTCTTTAAGTTCCTCTCGTGTATGATCACTGCGTCGGGCCATTCTGTATTCCTTAGAAATATTCAACAATGCTTAATAATTACTCTAATTGGGTAATTTGTCAATTATATATGATGAAGATAAAGATGGACTATGTGAACAAATGAAGGGTAAAATTAGGAGGAAAGTCGGTAGGCTGGGTTAGACTGCCATTGGCTGTCACCCAACCTACCTGTCTTTAATGCAAAGAGTGAGACAAATTTACTTCTGTAAACCGACTTTCTTCGCTTTAGCCTTCCAGCCTGCGGGGAGGTGATGTGAGATTCCCTTATGGCAGTTGATGCAGGATGTATCACCCTCATCAAAGCTCTCTTCATGTCTTGCAACACTTCGAGGTTCTTGCTTAGCCAGGTCCATGGCCATCGGTGAGTGACATGTTTTACATTCTTTGGAATCATTATCACTCATACGTCTCCATTCGCTCATGGCCATATCTAAACGATCCTTCTTAACCTCCTTGTTCGTCTTAGCACCATTTTTATGCTTTTGAAACGCATGGCAGTTATTACAACCAGCCTGAACTCCGGAACGATTGATATAATGCACACTCGCCTGAAATTCACTGGCTTGTACGGTATGACAAGATTCACAGTCTTCTAAGGCTTTTAAATCTTCAGATAGCACTGAAGAAGAGTAAAAAAGGCCTAATGTCATCAGACCAATAGAACACCATAAATGGGTTTGTTTACTTATTGCTTTCTTAGTAGATAGCATAATAGAAAGTTTTATTACTTTTTTCATTAGAGAGGTTCTCCAAAAGTCAGACTAATTAGTAAAATCATTTTTGACCAAAGGCTTGGTATAAGCCTGAGGAACATGACACTGAGTACAGAAGTAACGACCAGTTGATATCTGGCGTAACTTGTCACCTTCACGTGTCCGGTAATGACTTTTGGGTGGTCTGACAGCATTGGTTATTTTCTGGTTCTCTTTACTATGGCAACCTAAACAGCTGTTTTCATGTAAAGTGATACGTGTTTTATCAATATTGTGTGGGAACACAGGAGGTTGATCTTCATAATTC
>JAPVVU010000388.1 GCA_028571885.1 Gammaproteobacteria bacterium
AGGGGGTTTAAGTTGTTGATTTGCAACCCCCTCAGTCCCCCTTCTAAAGAAGGGGGAGGTTAAAAGCGAATAAACGGATGCACACTAACTAGCACCATTTTAAATAATAATAAAACCGACATTCAAGTAGGCCTGGAGTTCATTTATGTTTTTTTGGCGAAATATTTCCCTTTCTGTTCACACGCTGCTCTTGCTTTTTTTAAGTTTAACAAGCTTATCTTTACACGCTGCAGATAAAGAAACATTCAAACCTTTTGTTCTGGCTGAACAAAGCAGTATTAAAATGGATGAAGCCAAAGCCAAAGTAGCACAACAAATTAAGCAATCCCCTTTTGCCATTATTGCAGAGTATTCACCTTATGATGATGCCTATATCTATATTATCACCAGTGATGAGTTGAAATCTTTGTCTTCTGAAACACAATATGGCGGTTTTGCAGCCCCTCAACGTATCAGTCTGACCAGAAGTAACAAGCAACTGCAAATTGCCTATACCAATCCGGTTTATATGCAGCATGCTTATCGTATGAAAAACGTTGATATGCAGCCCATACAGGAGCAAATGAAGCAGGCTTTCGGCTTTAAACAATTTTTTGGCGGCGACGGCTTAAGCGCCAGGAAACTAAAACGATATAAGTACAGCTTTGGTCTTGAGGACTTTGACTCATTCTATGAACTACCTGAGTATGATACTCATGTCAAAGCAATTGCAGCTCTCATTAAAGGCTTCAATAAAAAAGACAGTGGTATTACAAAAGTCTACGAACTTAAAATCCCGGGGAAAAAACAGGTTGTCTTTGGTATTGCTATGAATGACAAAGATTCTGGTGATGAAGCGTTAAATACCAAAACAACAATGGATATTATTGATTATTTACCTCTAAAGAGAACCGCCTATTTACCTTATGAAATTATGGTTGATGGTAATAAAATTATTGCCCTGCATGCGCGTTTCAGAATTGCCGCTTATTTCTATGATTTAAAAATGTTTGGTCCTCACGGTTTTGGCAAATTATTTTCAACACCCACCGCTTACAATAAAGCCTTTACTAAAGTTTCCGGTGGTACCCAACAGGTACAACCAGGTAATGGTTTTATCGATTAACCATTCTAACTCTTATTTTCAAATTCCTGCTCCATAATTTCCTGCAATGAACTCCAGTCATTATCACAACTGAGTAATTTATTGCCTTCAATATTACGAAAACGCTTATAATAATTAATCAGCCCGTTGGTTGAGGAATCATGGCTAACCACGGGCTCATTATCAACCAGATCAAACTGGATCTGGCTGGCTAACTGTTTACCCAGCTGAACACCCCATTGATCAAAGGAATTAAGTCGCCAGATATTGCCCTGAACAAATACTTTATGTTCATAGAGGGCAATCAGTGCTCCCAGAGTATAGGGATCAAGTTCCTTAAACAGAATTGAGTTACTGGAGCGATTGCCTGCAAAGACTTTATGCGGCACTAATAATTCAATCTCATCCTCAGATAAGCCTTGTGCTGTCATTTCCTCTCTTGCTTCAGCTTCGGTTTTACCCCGCATCAATGCTTCAGTCTGAGCAAAGAAATTTGACATCAATACCGGATGATGCCCGCAGCCGGGATTATAAGAATCCAGTGCCGCTAAAAAGTCACAGGGAATAGCCTGTGTTCCCTGATGCAGCAGCTGATAAAAAGCATGCTGACCATTGATACCCTGCTCTCCCCAGATAACAGGTCCGGTACAATAATCCACTGTTTCACCATCCCGGTTTACATGCTTGCCGTTACTTTCCATATCAAGCTGCTGCAGATAACCGGGGAACAGACCTAAATAATGATCATAGGCCATCACCGCATGGGAATGAACAGCAAAAAAGTTATTATGCCAGACGCCCATCAATGCCATAATCACCGGCATATTTTCTTCCAGCGGTGCCCGGGAAAAATGTTCATCCATACTGGCTGCACCTTTGAGCAATTCTTTAAAGGCCTCCATACCTATGGCAATAACAATTGAAAGTCCTATGGCAGACCATAAGGAATAACGCCCGCCAACCCAGTCCCAGAATTCAAAAATATTGTTTTTATCAATACCAAAATTTTGTACGGCTTCGGTATTGGTTGAAACAGCAACAAAGTGCTGTTTTATAAATTCCTTGTTCTTTACCCTGGAAACAAACCAGCCTCTTGCGGTCACCGCATTAAACATCGTTTCTGATGTGCTAAAGGTTTTTGAAGCAATAATAAACAAGGTGGTTTCCGAGCTCAGTTTACTCAGTGTTTCTGCGATCTGGCTGCCGTCCAGATTGGACACAAAGTGCATATTAATTTTTCTTGTGACAAAGGGTTTCAGGGCATGGGTGACCATTTTAGGGCCCAAATCAGAACCACCAATACCAATATTCACCACATCGGTAATTTCTTTACCACTATATCCCAGCCACTTGCCCTGACGAACCTGTTCTGAAAAATTTTGCATTTTTTCCAGAACAGCATGGATATCAGGTTTTACATTTTTTCCCTGACTCAGGATGGGTGTATCTGACTGCCCTCTCAGCGCGGTATGCAACACAGAACGATGTTCGGTAAAGTTGATTTCCTGTCCCGCAAACATGGCATCTCGAAACGTTTCAAGTTTCTCCTGCCTGGCTAAATCAAAAAGTAAGGACATGGTTTCATCAGTCATCAGATTTTTTGAATAATCAAGAAAGATCGGCCCTGCCTGAAGGGAAAAATCATCAAAACGTTGAGCATTATCGGCAAAGAGTTCTCTCATATGCCGTTTTTCAATCGATTTTTTATGTGCAGACAGTTTTTTCCATGCGGGTGAATCAGTAAGAGCAGACATCAATTAAATCCTTATAAAACAAAGTGATACATTCTGGAGAATAAATTATTTTTTCCCAGTTCAGAGAATTTCAGCTTGTATATTTTCAACAACGTTCAATTAACCATTTCATCAAAAATAGAGTATAATGGCCACAAATATTTCTGTTTTTTAACTAAACTACATTTTAATTCATCTTTTTTATTCTGGTTCTTCACATTATTGCGTACTTTTTGTATTCACTCGGTGAATTCAGCCATTCATAGATAGGGTAGAGACGTTGCATGCAACGTCTCTACAATTTGGAAAAGTACGTATTTTTGTAAAGAGCCGTACTTATTACAATTCTTAACT
>JAPVVU010000389.1 GCA_028571885.1 Gammaproteobacteria bacterium
TCAGGAAAGACGTCCATTTTATATGACACTGGATGGCGTACCGGAAGAATTACAGGTTGAGACGCTTTCTGAAATTAATGTATCTGCTTATGACAGTACCCTTCCCCAATCAGGCAAGAGCAGCAAACACCCCAAAGCAACTGAACCAGGACATGTCACTACTTCAATGCCTGGCGTCATAGTTGATGTGCTGGTGAAAGTTGATGACGAAGTTGAGGCAGGTACGCCAGTCATTATTACTGAGGCTATGAAAATGGAAACAGAAATTCAGGCGCCTATTTCAGGTAAAATAACCGCAGTTTATGTGAGTAAGGGAGATACTGTTAATCCTGATGAGATATTAATCGCCATCGAATAACGGCTTAGCAAAGATTCTGACCTGAATATTATTAAGCATCATTTTTTCTATTATTTTTTAGGCAATTGTTTTTGAGCGATTTCGACCATAGTTTCAAGTCTGACTAATCTTTTATCAATATCAATAGTGCGCTCTGATAATTTCTCTGTTTGTTGATTTAAGCGTTTGACTTCATGGGTTAATTTTAATGTATCGAGCAAAATTTCTTTCCATCCTGCCATTCAAAGTGGTTTCCGGTATTTATCAGAAAGCTCAGATTTTAGAGAGTTTTCCTGAAGTTGGTTATAACTATCGGACAGAGCCTGAAGGCTCTATTCGTATTCTGCTTTATGGGCATTATCGGATTGCGTATATAATTCAAAATGAATACATTGATGTATTAGGGTTGTTTCATGGGACGCTGGATATTGATCGGTATTTTCCTTGAGAATGGAGGATTAACTGATTAATAATTAATCCTCCATCACCTTTTTTAGTGATCCATAAGCGACAGGACTTACAAGCTGAGGAAATATTGAGGGAATAAAAAAACAATTAACATTCAATCCTTCCATTTTTCTTTACTGTAATAGGGATAATGCCTATTGAATATTGTACAATTATACCGCATACTCCTTGCATTGCTGTTCCCAATACCAAAAAAGTAAATTCAATGCCCAGACGAAGATTTAAAGTTACAATTTGAAGCAGTCAGCCAGTTCACACTGGAAGAGAAAAATATAACTAAAGCGGTTTTGGTGAGTCTAATCCTTAAACATGATTCTAATCGGTTTTCAAATGCTTAAGGCTTTTACCCAAACACCATGATTTACCATTAATGAGAGTACACCTGATGAATACAGTCAAACAAGAAGTCATTAACATTCTCAATAAACTACCTGATGATGTTGATATAGATGAAATTATGTATCGGCTATATGTATTGGATTCAATTCACAAAGGGCTTAAAGACGTAGAAGAAGGTCGGACATTGACTTCAGAAGAAGTTAAACAAGCGATTGATTCATGGTATTTATCTGGTCAAAGAAAGCATTTTCTGATTTAAAAGGCATACATGAGCATATTGCCAAAGATTCAACATTTTATGCTAAAAAGGTATCGCAGAATATTTATGAAAAAGCACAGAATTTACGTTTAGCTCCTCCTCAAATTGGTAAAAAAGTACCCGAATTTAACGACAAAAACATTCGGGAAAAATCAATTTATTCTTATCGTATTATTTTCCGTATACAGCCAGGTACCATCAATATCATTGCTGTTGTCCATAAAAGACAAATACTAAATATTGATGAACTTTAAGTAAAAAAACCTGCGATAGCAGGGCTTTGGTTTGCTCAATTGATGGGTCCAGAACTGATGTTTTCGAGCCAAACTAATTCAGTACCTACAATTGTTAATGTTGCCATTAACTTTTATCCTTCTGAGCCATTATTTTACGCCCTCTGGTCTTAATGACTTCCATATCCAGCGGCTTGCCCTGACCATTGTCCAGAGAGTCAACTCCTGCCTGGATATCACATCTCAACACCTGTAATTTCATGGCTTTCAATGCTTCTTTATCTTCTTCTATTTTAGCTGGATGGCGGCGGCATGTATTTACGTAGCTTTTCTACTAACCTGGAGATTTATGCCCTTAATGAGTCGGGCGTCCATTTCATCAGGCATCTAATAATATTGTGCTTTTTTAGAACTCTCCAGCAAAGTGACACTCTAAAAAATGCACTTTGATTTATGTACAAATATGAATTATCCTTAATCATAATTATCTGGCAATTATGATTAAAACGGAGTTAACTTAATGCCCACACCCAGAAACCAACAAGTCAGTCTTTCCGATACCCCCTATTATCATTGCATCTCTCGCTGTGTCAGGCGCTCTTTTTTATGTGGCACTGATCACACCACCAACAAAGATTATAATCACCGTAAACAATGGATAGTTGAACGGCTGGCTTTACTCTCAAAAACCTTTGCCATTGATGTTTGCGCTTATGCGGCCATGTCCAATCACTTACACCTGGTACTAAAAATCAATGAGCCACTGGCTCAGGGCTGGAGTGATGAAACCGTCATACAGCATTGGGATCAACTCTTTATCATTCCTGTTCTGGTCGAACGCTATCAGAATGGTGAATGCCGTTCCGAAGCTGAACAAAAAAGAGCACAGGAGACCATCAGCTTATTCAGAGAGCGATTAACAGACATCAGCTGGTTCATGCGCTGTTTAAATGAGCATATTGCGCGCAAGGCCAATGCCGAAGACCATTGCACGGGGCGATTCTGGGAAGGACGATTTAAAAGCCAGGCATTGCTGGATGAGCAGGCTATTCTCAGTTGCATGATTTATGTGGACTTAAATCCCGTCAGAGCCGATATTTGTCGCACATTGGAAGACTCTGAACATACTTCCATTAAACAACGCATTGAGCAAATCACTCCAACAGAAGCACCCAACAGCACCACAACCCTCAAACTGTCATCATTTATAGGCAGTTCTCTCAAAGAAGACGGCATTGCATTTGCTCTGAAAGATTATCTGGAACTGGCTGACTGGACGGGTCGTATTGTTCGAGAGGATAAGCGTGGTTCGATTGACGCCAGTGCACCCGGTATTTTGCAAAAACTGCAGCTCGATGAAGACACCTGGATGGAAACCGTTCAAGGATTTTCAAAAGGCTTTCATTCTTTTGTCGGTCCCGAAGAACAATTGAAATCACTCTGCCAGAAACAAAAAAAGCATTGGGTTCGAGGCATCAATGCTTGTCGGAAATTGTTTAAAAGCAATCATCCCATTCCCATCACCACTTAA
>JAPVVU010000390.1 GCA_028571885.1 Gammaproteobacteria bacterium
ACCGAATTGTCTAAGCGACAAATTATCGGCATCTGCGACTTGTACACTCAGAGCATTATCAATTGCACTCAGAGCAGCTTCCCATTTTGTACCTCCGTCAAAAGGCTCTCTCATTCCCTGTGAACGATCGACAACAATCTCAATATTGGTTAGAATCTTCTTCGGCTTAAACAAGGAGGACTCCAGAATCTGAATGACTCCGTACACAGCACCTACAATTCCGCCCATGATAGCGAGGACCGCCATTAGGTTCTTGTGCCAAGGTCTATCGCCAATGATTTTCATAGGGCCACTAAATTTCCGCATCGGTAGCAACATCAGTCGCGCATGCCGCGCGCAGGCCTATCGAGTAGTTGACTAGTTTTCGTTTAATTATGCCTCACTTTTAATTTTTACTCAATAATACTGAATATTCTTAGGGCAGGAGCTATAATTCCTTTCTAGATAACATACAACTAAGAGCGATAAAACGGTTATGGATAAAGTTCATGCAGAAAATACTGGAGGACTTAAATCGAATTTCACCAAACTTGGATTTTTATAAATGGCCGCTTTATAGATTTGTAAATAAAAATAAGATTTTACTAATATTTTTGCTAAGGGACGATCTCGACTTTGTGTAAATAGTATTGACAGTTTGAATACTATTTATTTAGTCTCGTGACCTGTTCAAAGTTAACAAAGGCAGTTGCAAGGTAGCGCTTTTAATATTTAATCTTGTGCCATACATTGCGCTGAAGCTGACAAGCTAACCTTTATTTGTAATCAAGCTATATGGGAGTTAACCACCGCTATTATGCTGTAAATTCAGTGAACAGCATTTTACTGCCAAAATGAAGAAACAGCGACGCCTTGCGCACCGGCTTGTTTAGCATCATTAAGATCAGCTGCCTGCATGCCGCCCAAAGCATAAACCGGGCACTTAAGGTTTTTGATCATTGAGCTGAATTGCTGCCAGCCAATAGCTTCTAACTCAGGGTGACTTGCAGTCGCTTTTACAGGTGAGAGCAAGAGAATATCTGCACCCAGCTTTTCTGCCTGCTTCATTTCTTCCAGATTATGACAGGAAACAGACAATAACTGTTTGTCTGAAATTGGCCGACTATCATATTCAAATAAGACCTGGCTGTTTAAATGCAGACCATCGACATCAGCCTGAGAAAAAATATCAACAGATGTGCCCAGTAATAAAATACTGTTGAACTGTTTGCATACTGATTTTGCAATCTCAGCTAAAGCTAAATAATCACTATTTTCAATGTCTTTTTTTCTAAATTGAACTACTTTAGGACTCTGAGACAAAGCATGAGTTAATTTGTTTTTAAAATCATTATGATCATTAAATTTGCCCGTCATCATATAATTTTCTGGTAAGGATTCAGTGATATAATTCATTCATATTCCCATTCTTTTTTTAAGAAGCTTAAGTTTATTTTTTTGAATTTTCTTTCGTTCTTGAGTAAAAAACCACCATGGATGTGGTTCCCCACCTTCCATAAAATTTACAGCCGACATAAATACATCAATAACACAGGGATCACATTGATTCCCAGTTGCTTTACATAACTTTTCATAAAGTTGAAAAGGATCTTTGCCAATTAATTCTTGTGGACGTTCAATACCAATAAGTAACAGATCAGCTGCAATTGCCTTTCCAATATTAGGCAGTTCATCCAGTTTTGATACTGTTTTTCTATTTGGATTTTTCATGCTAAATAAACAGATTCAAGTTATTCATTGGAGTGATTATAAAACCACCAGTTTATGATGAGTCAATAGTTATAGATGAATTTTTGAGTTTTGCTTCAGCACATAACCGCCCGGTCCATCCCAGAGTGCTTTCATCTCCCGTGCCATTGATAAAGGAATCGCCGACAAAACAAATTCTGATATCTTTATGACTCATATTAATATCATAATGATTTATTATTTTTTCTGGCAATCAGTTTTTCAACTCTTTCCAGACTAATGGTACCGGGTATAAATTTATTTCCCCAAATAACCATCTCCTTCAATACAGGTGCCAGAGCTTCACCCTTCTGTGTTAATTGATAAGCATAGCGCACCGGACGCTGCTGGTAGCTCTGCTTACTAATAATATCCGCAGACTCTAAACGTTTTAATCGCTCAGCCAAAATATTAGTCGGAATTTTTTCAGGTGAATGTTGAAATTCACTATAGGTTTTTTTACCCATATAAAGGTCACGAATGACCAAAAGCGTCCATTTATCACCAAGGATATCTAAAATATTCGCTATGGCACAGGCGGAACGCTTAAATTTCGTCTTATTATTCATTTCATAAGTATAACATTCAATCATAATGATTCATAACTTGCATTTTTAAAGTAACTAGCATAAGCTATAGTAACTTTAAAAAAGAAAGTGACTATTTTATTTGGTTTTACTGTAACTATTCGGCGTATTATTTACAAAAAGCCTGTGGTTGCTTATTTTTCTGACTTTGATTGTCTGAACGAAGTAGCTTCTCATAACAGAAAGCAAAGTCAGAAAAATGAGTGACCGTGGGCTTAACACGGGTAATTAATAAATACACGCTGAATAATTACGTTTTACTCAAGGAGAAAGATGTGAAATTAACACTTTATGGCTTAAACAAAACACGCTCAATGCGGCCGCAATGGCTAATGGAAGAATTGGGCCTGGATTATAAGTACATTGAAGTCGATATCTTTCAGGGAGAAGGGTTTACTAAAAAATACAGGAAAATTCATCCACACGGCCAGGTACCAGCACTCGAGGTGGATGGTAAAATCATCTTCGAATCAGGTGCTATTTGCCACTGGCTGACCGATCAGTTTCTGGAGCAGGGGCTGGCCCCTGCACTGGACAGTCCTCTAAGGGCAGAATACGAACAATGGATGTTTTATACGCCTGCAACCCTGGAGCCGCCCGCCTTCAACTATATGCTGCACACTCAGATTTTGCCTGAGGACAAACGAGTAGAAGCCATTGCGGATTGGAATAAAAGACAATATATCAGTCTACTCAAAGTACTCAATCAGTTATTAAAAGATAAACAGTATTTATTAGGTGAGCAATTCTCAACAGCCGATATTATGCTGGCATACCTGCTATTCTGGTTTCCTGACATTCTGCAGCAATTTTCAGCATTGCAGGATTATTGTGAGCGATTAGGCCGTCG
>JAPVVU010000391.1 GCA_028571885.1 Gammaproteobacteria bacterium
CCGTTTGCATAATATTATCTATTTGAATAGCGTTGTTTTTGATTTCAATTTGGGATGTGTTTTCAAATAGTTGTTGATCGATAACCTGACCTATAGCCAGAACAACAATATCAGCTTCTATTGATTCATATTCCCCCGTTTCAACAACATGAGAATGTCCTGAATGGTACTCTTCACTGGTTTTTAGTAATTCCAGAGTAATTTGCTTATCATTTATGGTTTTAATGGCACGTAAATTAATAATCTCAGCACCTTCTTCAAGGGTTTCTTTAATTTCCAAAGGGTGTGCGGTCATATTGCCCGTTTCCTCGCGACTAATAACGGTAACATCCTGGGCACCCATTCGGATGGCTGTACGAGCAACATCCATTGCAGAGTTGCCGCCACCATAAACAACCACTCGACCAATTAGTTGATTAGGTTTTTCAGTTTCGGTATCACGAAGCACAGTTAAAGCATCAAGTACCGGTATTGACGGCTGTCCGTCAAATGAAATTAACTGTGATTTTTGGGCACCAATACCCACGATAACAGCATCAAAGCCTTGTTCATTTTTGATTTTTTCAATATCATCAATGCGATGATTCAGTATGAATTTAACACCCATTTTCTCAATACGATAAATTTCCGCATTGAGTTTTTCTCTGGGCAGACGGTATTTAGGAATACCGTAACGCATCATGCCGCCTGGTTTTTCTGATGCTTCATAAATGGTCACCTGGTGACCAAAGCGACGTAAATGATAGGCTGCCGACAAACCCGCAGGGCCGGCACCGATAATCATGACTTTTTTACCCGTGTCCTTGCCTGGCGTGAACTGCCAGTTATTGATAAGCCCCTGCTCACCAATAAAACGTTCCACCGAATTGATACCCACAGGCAGATCCAGCTGGCCTCTATTGCAGGAGTTTTCACAGGGATGATAACAAACACGCCCCATAATGGCAGGAAACGGATTATCACGAGTTAACAACTCCCAGGCTCCCTGATAATCTTTTTCTTCTGCAAGACTTAACCAGCCCTGTATATTTTCACCCGTGGGACAAGCTTTGTTGCAAGGTGGTAAACGATCAACATAAACAGGACGCATACTGCGCCAGCTGCCCGTTTTATTGAGACAGCTGGTACCAACATCCAGGGTGATAGCAAAAGGTTTTTGTTGAATTGTCATAATTTACTCTGTGTGAACACTTCAGGCTATGGCTATATTAAAAAATTTAGTAACTATGCAGCGTATTTTTTACAAAATTTAAAGGTTAAAGAAGATCGTAGCGTTTTATATTTTTTTCAGCCAGGGCACGAATAGTTTCTAACTGGTCGGCATTAGCTGGTTTTAACACATGGGCAAAACGGCGCTGTAATTGCAGATATTCTTCAACAGGCACCTGATAACGAATTTTTGTTGAATGAGTCAGTTCACCATTTTCTGCTTCAAATAAGGGTATCAGTCCTGATTCAACCCCCATCCTTGCCAGTTTGATAGTTTGTGATGGCTCACTGCCCCAACCAAGTGGACAAGGTACATTAATTTGAATGTAACGTGCACCGCGAAAGCTCATCGCTTTTTCTATTTTGCGTTCCAGATCATGCAGATCATGCACAGAAGCGGTGGCAACATAGGGTATTTCGTGTGCCATGGCAATTGCAGGTAAAAATTTTCCTGTATTAAAAGAACTGCCCGGATGCTCTCCAACGGGCATAGTAGTTGATGTTCTGGCACCACCTGGTGTCGCACTGGAGCGTTGTACGCCGGTGTTCATATAACCACCATTGTCATAACAGATATAAAGAACATCATCATTACGATCAAACATTCCCGAGAGACAGGCAAAGCCAATATCGGTGGTTCCACCATCACCACCCTGTGCAATAACACGCGTCGTGGTATCACCTTTAGCTTTCAGTGAAGCGGCAATTCCAGCAGCAACAGAAGCGACATTACCAAAAAGGGAATGAATCCAGGGAATTGACCAGGCAGTTTCAGGATAGGGAGTAGTAAAAACTTCCAGACAGCCTGTGGCATTGGCTGCAATAATTTGATTATCAGTGACTCTCATCGCTGCATCCAGAGCATAGCGTGCACCTAACGCCTGACCACAGCCCTGACAAGCTCGATGTCCTGAATCAATTGAATTTGAACGCTCTGAAGTTGCCTGAACGGTGCGAAATTCATCATCCAGCAAACGATTACCCACGGTAAATGTGCCTGTTTGATAAAATTTTACAGTTTGTTCATCTGCCGCTAATTGTTCTGTTTTAGTCATTTTTTTGCCGTTCTCTTTGCTCATTTAACTCAGTTAATACTTTTAAAGGGTTTTAGAGGCAGCAACCACACCCATATCACGTAAGATATTCTCTGCAACCGGACCAGAAGATTGTTCATCCTGCTGACGTTTCAATTCTCTGACAACAGTACCACCGTCCAGATCCATAAAGACTTCTTCGTCAAGTTCGCCTTTATTTGCACAGTCAACCAGCTTACGTAGTGATTTTTTAGTAATAGTTCGACCTCCCAGGCCGCCTATAACGGAACTGATTTTAAGCTCTTCACCGCCATATCTTTGCGTAGCCATATGAATTTCACTGGCTAATATTCCGCCCATACCCACAGCAAAACTCTTTTCAAAGACAATCAACTGTTTGACATTTTTTAAAGCATTACACAGGGCATTAGCAGGAAAAGGTCGAAACGATCTCAAGCTTAAAATGCCAACCGAATAACCTTCGTCACGTAACTCATTGACCAGATCCTGCATCGTACCAATGACTGAACCCATCGCAATAAAAACTATATCGGCATCTTCAGCAAAATAAGATTTAACCAGGCCACCGGAATCCCGACCGAAGATAGCTGAAAATTCTTCAGCCTGCTGTTCAATAATTGTCAGTGCTTCTTTTTGTTTATGATGCGCCAGATAACGTACTTCAGTAAAAGCTTCCGGGCCAACCATAGCACCGATTGTTAAAGGAGATTGAGTATCCAGTTTTTGTCTTGGAATAAAAGGCGGTAAGAATTGATCAACCTTTTCCTGATCCGGCAAATCAACACGCGTAATCGCATGAGTCAGAATAAAACCATCCATATTAACCATCACAGGCAAGCTCAGGGCTTCGGCCAGTTTAAATGCC
>JAPVVU010000392.1 GCA_028571885.1 Gammaproteobacteria bacterium
GCTGATTTGAAGTTTTTAATCGCACCGCCTAAATCACCGCCAATATTGCGTAATTTTTTAGCGCCGAACAAAACCAGTACAATTGCCAGGATAATAAATAATTCTAAAGGGCCAAATCCCATGGGGTTCTCCAGTAATAAGTAAGCTTGTTATAAACAAAAAAGTTAAAAGCCGGGCAGGTTTTTTCCGCCGAGCAAATGGATGTGGAGGTGAAAAACTTCCTGACCACCTTCTTTTCCAGTATTAATAATAGTACGAAAGCCACCGCTCAATCCTTGATCATTGGCAAGCTCAGGTAATTTTAACATCATATAGGCAATGAGATCATTGTGAGATTTATTTAATTGAACCAGGCTCTCGATATGATACTTTGGAATCATGAGTAAGTGAACATCTGCTTTAGGGTTGATGTCCTTGAAAACCAGAATTTTATCATCCTGATAGACAATATCTGCCGGGATATCGCCAGCAATAATTTTGCAAAAAAGACAGTCACTCATTTTTACTTACTCACTCTCTCTTAAATAACACCAAATTAACAACCACTATTTTAAGTAATTTATTATACATAAAATAATGGTTGTTAATTTTATTGGCTCAAGGCTTCCGATTTGCTTTTTCTTCAATGCCTGACAGGCCAAAGCGGCGCGCCAGTTCATTAAGTACGTCTTCAGGACCGAGTCCGTGATGAGACAGCATGACCATGCTATGAAACCATAAATCAGCGGTTTCGTAAATGATTTCGTCTTTCTTTCCACCTTTTGAGGCAATAATTGTTTCGGTGGCTTCTTCGCCTATTTTTTTAAGAATCGTATCTAAACCTTTATGATGCAGTTTTGCAACATAAGAAGATTCAGGATCAGCCTGTTTACGTTCTTCCAGTGTTTGTGCAAGTTGTTCTAGAACATTGTTTGACATATTGTTTTGTCGCCTATTAAACGCTATTTGTATATTTCATCAGGATTTTTTATCACAGGCTCAACCGCTTGCCAATGTTTAGAGCCTTCAGCCGGAATTAAAGAGCCTGAAGAGTCACCAGTCAATTCAAAGTAAAAGCAGCTTTCACGACCAGTATGACAGGCAATGCCGCCGATTTGTTCAATGCTCATCAGAATAACGTCTTTATCACAATCCACCCTGAGGGACTTAATTTTTTGTACGTGACCCGATTCTTCACCCTTAGGCCATATTTTTGACCGTGAGCGTGACCAGTAAACGGCACGGCCCATTTCAATGCTCATGGCCAGGGACTCGCGATTCATCCAGGCAAACATTAACACCTTACCCGTTTTTTCATCCTGAGCTATTGCCGGAATCAAACCTTTGTCATCCCACTTTAATTCATCCAGCCAGTTCATATTGGTTTTACTCACAGACGAACCTCAATACCTTTTTCAGCCATATGGCGCTTTGCTTCTCCTATACTGTATTCAGCAAAGTGAAAAATACTAGCGGCCAAAACGGCATCGGCATGACCTTCGAGTACACCATCAACCAGGTGATCAAGGTTGCCAACGCCGCCTGAAGCGATAACGGGTACAGCAACATTGTCACTAATTGCTCGGGTTAGAGGCAGATCAAAGCCATTTTTAACCCCGTCATTATCCATACTGGTGACTAATAATTCTCCAGCACCATAAGAAACCATCTTTTTTGACCATTCTACGGCATCGATACCCGTTGCTTTGCGGCCGCCATGAGTAAAGATCTCCCAGCGTGGTTCATCTGTGTCGCTTTCAACCTGTTTCGCATCAATGGCAACGACAATACACTGGTTGCCGAATTTTTCAGCGGCTTCACGGACAAAGTCGGGATTAGCAACGGCAGCAGAGTTTATGGCGACTTTATCTGCGCCTGCATTGAGCATCATGCGTACATCATCGAGGGTACGAATACCGCCGCCAACGGTTAAAGGAATAAAAATTTCCCCCGCGACTTGTTCGACAACATGAACGATAGTGTCCCGACCTTCGTGAGTTGCTGTAATATCTAAAAAGGTCAGTTCGTCAGCGCCTTCACTATTGTAGCGTCTGGCAACTTCAACGGGATCACCGGCATCACGAATATCAACAAATTGTACGCCTTTAACGACTCGACCTTTATCGACGTCCAGACAGGGTATTATACGTTTTGCTAGTGCCATTCTTCTTTTCCTGAGAGAGTTCCTGTAAAGCGTTACTAATAGAGGTAAAAGTTTATTATGCTCACTTTTTTTGTTAAGACTCTTTTTTACTAAGACTCTTTTTTAATAAGTAAGTCATCTGCTAATTTTTGACCTGCTGCAAAATCGAGAGTGCCTTCATAAATAGCGCGGCCAGTGATAGCCCCGGAAATACCATGATGGGCAACTTTACAAATTTCTTTGACATCGTTTAAGTCATGAATTCCGCCAGAGGCAATGACAGGTATAGAGATGGCCTGAGCAAGTGCCGCCGTATTTTCAACATTGGCACCCTGCATCATGCCGTCACGCTTGATATCGGTATAAATAATGGCATCAACACCATCATTTTCAAAACGTTTTGAGAGATCGAATAAATCAACATCTGAGACTTCTGCCCAGCCCTTAATGGCAACTTTGCCATCTACTGCATCCAGACCAACAATGACATTTCCGGGGAATTCTTTGCATAATTGAGCGACGAAATCAGGATCTTCAACAGCTTTCGTACCAATAATAACATAGGCAACACCGGCATTAAGATAAGCTTCTACCGTTTCGACGGTACGAATACCACCACCAATTTCTACGGGTAGATCAGGATAAGTTCTGGTGATTTCCTGAATAATTTCACCATTGACCGGCTTACCTTCAAAGGCACCATTTAAATCAACCAGATGGAGCCTGCGGGCACCCGCATTATACCAACGACCCGCCATCTCAACAGGATTGTCAGAAAAAACCGTATCATCATCCATGCGCCCCTGACGCAATCGAACACATTGACCATCTTTTAAATCGATAGCAGGAATTAATATCATTTGTTTCTCACTGTTCTACTAAAATAAAGTGTTTAAATAAATAAAGAATTCAATTTAAGAGTTAAATTTGATTCATAAGAGTTAATTTTGATTTAGCTGCAGGCCGACTCATCATAAGTGCCGTTCCA
>JAPVVU010000393.1 GCA_028571885.1 Gammaproteobacteria bacterium
AAAAACGGTTCGAAGAGACGTTTTTTGTTTTTTTCAGGAACCCCTTTACCCTGATCAATGACTTCAATAGAGATCATTTCACCGGTATTGGTGCTGCTATTGATATCGGCACTGACCATATTATCGTATGAATGGATATAAATTGTTTTTTTGTTTTCAGATGCATCACAGGCATTGTTAAGAAGATTAACAAAAACCTGAACCAGTTGTTGATGATCACCACTGACCACATGCTGTACGCCGCATTCGTTGGCAAATGCCTGGTGTTTTGCCTTGTGGCTGAGTGTCACCAGATGAATGGCTTCTTCAATGCACTGTTTGACGGGCACTGGTTTTCTCGGTGGCGCCAGATAATTACCACTTCGGGAAAAACTGGAGAGCGATTGAATAATGGTTGTAATTCGTCGAGTCTGGTTGAGAATGTCTTCTAAATGCTGTGCTAAATTCTCTTGCAGATAATCAGCATCATCTTCTGCCATCAGGTTTTGTGTGACCGATGCAATGCCGGTGACAGGATTGCCGATTTCATGAGCAACACCAGCGGCCAGGCGACCAATTGAGGCCAGGCGTTCACTATGAGCCAGACGATTTTCCAATGCCTGTAAATCGCTCAAATCTTCCACCAGTAATACCACGCCATTTGAATCTGCGTGATGAGCGTGTTTGTCATGGCTATCATTGTTCAGATGAAGCGATCGAGCTGAAGCAGTGATTAATGATGATTTGTGTAAATTGAAAATGCGTTTTTTATGATCAAGCTGGACCTGAATTTTTCGAAGTTGTTGTTCTTCACCTTGAATAAAACTATAAAATAATTCCCCCAATGGTGGCGGAAGTGATTGTATCTGTTCACCTAAGATCTTATCTGCAGAGATGCCGGATAATCTTTCAATTGCCCTGTTCCAGTTCAGAACTTCACCGTTAAGACCAATGGAACAAACACCAAGAGGCAAGTCTTGTAGTACCTGGCGATGATAACGGCGCATATCATCAAGCTCACCAGCAACACCCTCAAGACGAGTTTTGGAATCTTCTAGTTTGTTTTCCATAAAACGAAAACTTTTGGCAAAAATATCACGGGTATCATGATCAAGAATTAACTTTTCATTAATGACGACTTTGGCTAAAAGTGGGCCGATAAGACCCGACAAATTACGTTCAATGCGTTCTCTTAATTGCCTTAAACGAACAGGATTAGTATCGTATTCATGCATTTTTAAATCGCTTAATGCCCGTTGCACTTCATGTGATGACATTTCTTTGCCGATCATTACTGCTAATTGCTCTCTGATTTGTTCAACAGAACGTAAAATCATCAAACCTTTTGGCGGAGTAAGGGATTTAGAGCAGCAATTCATCGCATTTTCTGTTTCTGCCTGGCTGGCTTTGGTCAATAAAGAGACAACGACAAATAAAATAGAATTTGCAGAGAGCGACCAGAAAGTGACTGAGCCCCATTTATCATTATTACTGATAAAATCAGTGAAAGGTGGAATCAATTCATAAATGCTCTGGCTTATAAAATCTGAATCCACAAGCAGCGGTAGAATAAGCGCATAAGCCCAGGTGGCAGAGCCTGCCATTAAACCCATCAAAAGACCTTTGCGGTTTGCACCATGCCAAAACAGCAGTCCGATTGTACCGGGTAAAAACTGGGCAACGGCAACAAAAGAAATGAGTCCAAGTTGAGCCAGACCCTGATGCTGGGATAAAAGTAAGTCAAAGGCAAAACCAGCCATAATAATAACCGCAATAAGAATGCGACGACCCTGTAATAGCCGTTTATAGACATTAATTTTATTGGGAATTTTATGCGGGAACGTTAACGCCAGGACAAAGTGATTCATGACCATGGCGGCCAGTGCTAACGTGGTGACAATCATCATGGCACTGGCTGCTGATAAGCCGCCTATAAATGTAAGCAGAGGTAATAAACTATGCTCACTATGCAGTGTGATGCCCAGGACATAAAAATCAGCAGGTGTTTCTGTTTGTAAAAACTGACCAGCCCAGAGGATCACCGGGATAGGTAAATTAAGTAATAACAGCAGCAGGGGAAATGCCCAGCTGGCAGTTTGAATTGAGCGGCTGTTAAAATTTTCAGTGATGCCCATATGAAACTGACGGGGTAAAAAAAGGGCAGCGGTAAAGGATAAAAAGATAAGGCTGTTCCAGGAGCCATCTAAAATGGGCTGCATCAATTCCTGCTGTTTTTGCGGATTCTCAAGCAGCCATTGCTGCAGCCCGGAAAAACCGTCAAAAATTCCAAATAGAGCAAAAATACCGACACTCAATAGAGCAAACAATTTTACTATGGATTCAAAAGCAATGGCGACCACCAGACCTTCATGTTTTTCACGCGCAGAACTATGTCGTGCGCCAAACAGGATGGCAAATAAAATTAATGTGGCACAAAAGCCCAGAGAAATGGTGATGGGCGTTGCTTCGTGAGTTATTACCTGCATTGACTGGGTAACCGCGTGAATTTGCAGGGCAATATAGGGCAGAGTACCCATTAACATAAAAAGTGTCACAACAATTCCGACCAGTTGACTCTGATAGCGGAAGGCAAAGAGATCTGCCAATGAACTGAGCTGGTGATCTTTTGATAATTTTAAAATCGGTGAAAATAATATGGGAGAAAGTAAATAGGCCAGGGTGACACCGAGATAAATCGTTAAAAAGCTATACCCCTGTCGTTCTGCAAAGCCGACACTGCCGTAAAAGCTCCAGGATGTTGCATAAACACCCAGAGAAAGAGAATAGGTCAGAGGGTTATGAGCCAGACGACGATACCAGGGTTTATTGTCAACAACCCAGGCAATGATGAATAACAGACCCAGATAGCCTACACCCGCGACAAACAGCTGCCATAATTCAAAGCTCATATAAAAGCGCTCATTTATAAATGCTCATTATGCTTAAGCCAGCGATATAAAAACCAGGTGAGAGCAATTAGAAAAAACCAGACAATATAAGGCGTAAACCAGGGAAGCTGAGGTGAGGCCCAGAAAATACGTGAAGGTGAACATAAGAGAAAGAGGCCGGCAATAAACAGCAGGACTATCCTGTCTCGAAATATTTTATGTGAGGGTTGCTTCATAGG
>JAPVVU010000394.1 GCA_028571885.1 Gammaproteobacteria bacterium
ACCTTAGCATTACTTGGTCTTGGTCTTGCCGGTATCGGTTTCAGACGTAAGAAATCTGCATAACATTTCTGCAATATCACAAACAACCCCGTTATGGTTTGTCCTTACGGGGTTTTTCTTTACTGCCTGATGGTATCCATATGGCCGTTTGTAGTCATTTAATCATATCTCAACTATAAATCTAGCAAACAAGACATGGCTCTGTGTTTTAATTTTTCAAATGACAGGGTAGTCACTAAAACAGGCCTATTGGAATTAAAACGTCCAGCAAATTTATAGGGATTCTCACTTATAGAATTGGAATTTTATGCCTGTTCTTATTTATGTGGAATATATCCTGCAGGAAAAAAATAGGATAAAATAAGATAAGTTCTTTGATATAGTAGTTTAGATACACATATTAGCAATAAAATGACGCAAGTCAGCATAGGCGATATTTATGACTTTTGATGCCTGGTTCAGTATCTCTATTGTGATATTTTGCTTTGCAACTCTCATGCTCAGCCGTATTTCACCTGACATTGTCATGAGTGCCGGTTTAACTTTGCTGCTGGTTTTCGAGATACTAACCCCTCAGGAAGCATTGGCAGGTTTTGCTAATGAAGGGATGCTGACGGTTGCTGTATTATATATTGTTGTTGCTGGATTGACCGAAACGGGTGCTGTCGGCTGGATTGTTCAGTCTCTGCTGGGGCGTCCCGGTTCCACTTCTCAGGCTCAGTTCAGATTGATGCTGCCTGTTACCGTTTTAAGTGCCTTTCTTAATAATACCCCCGTGGTGGCTATTTTTATCCCGGCAGTGAAGGACTGGGCTAAACGTCATAATCTGAAATTATCTAAATTAATGATCCCTTTAAGTTATGCCAGTATCGCTGGAGGTACCTGTACTTTGATTGGCACCAGTACCAATCTGGTGGTAAACGGAATGTTACAGGAACAAAGTAATTATTCCGGACTTTCTATGTTTGAACTCTTATGGGTAGGTGCTCCCATTGTCTTTGTGGTGTTGCTTTTTATACTTATCTTCAGTCGCTGGTTGCTGCCCGATCGAGTCCCGGCACTTGATCGCTATGATGATGTCAGACAATATACCGTGGCGATGAAAGTGGAGCAGAATAGCCCTCTTGATGGTATGAGTATAGAGCAGGCAGGATTACGTCAATTACCGGGGCTTTTTCTGGTTGAAATAGAACGGGCAGGGCAACTTATTCCAGCGGTATCCCCTCAGGAAATTATCTATAGTAATGATCGACTGGTGTTTGCTGGAATCATTGATTCTGTCGTTGATCTGCAAAAAATGCGTGGTTTGAAACCGGCAACCAGTCAAATTTTTAAACTGGATGGTGAGCGACAGGACCGTTGTTTTATTGAAGCAGTCGTCTCTAATACCTGTCCGATGATCGGCAAGACTGTTCGAGAAGGTAAGTTTCGTTCACGTTATAATGCCGTTATCATTGCCCTGGCTCGTAATGGTGAGCGCCTGAATCAGAAAATTGGTGATATTATTCTTCGTCCTGGAGATACCCTATTATTGGAAAGCCGTGCTTCCTTTGTGCAGCAGCAGCATAACTCGCGCGACTTTTTTCTAATTAGTGAAATTGGTCATTCTCATCCCCTCAATCATGAGCGGGCAATACCTGCTATTGGTATCGTTCTGTTAATGGTTCTGGTCGTCAGTTTTGGCTGGCTGAGTATGCTCAAGGCAGCATTGCTTGCCTCTGGACTGATGATAATAACGCGCTGTATTGATGGCAGGATTGCACGACTGGCACCGGACTGGCAAGTATTAATCGTCATTGCCACTGCTTTTGGAATTGGTACCGCAGTTTATAAAACGGGTGCTGCAATGGCTATCGCTGAAACCATGATCAGTTTGGCTAATGGTGCACCCTGGTTGACTCTGGCTATGGTCTTTTTGTTGACGGCTGGTTTTACCGCAATGGCAAGCAATAATGTTGCGGCGGTATTAATGTTTCCCATCGCTCTGGAGGCAGTAAACACTTTGCAGGTGAGCATGATGCCTTTTGCAATAATAATTATGGTTGCCGCGTCAGCCAGTTTCTCTACTCCCATCGGTTATCAAACTAATTTGATGGTTTTTAATGCTGGCGGTTATCGTTTTAAAGATTTTTTCCGTATTGGCTTTCCACTGACTGTGCTGGTAGGCCTGGTTACCCTGGCTATTACACCATTAATATGGCAATTCTAGGCCACTTCCTGAATAATAATTGTATGTGAAAGATCAACAGCCCTAGGGTTTACCCATTGAGTTACTATAAATTTGCTTATGAATTGTAGGATAAACTGACATTATAAAAAATAGAAAAAAATTATAATCTGCATATAAAGAATCGAGAGCTTGCCAATAACTACTTGTAACAGAATTTGTAATAGAGAGGGGATCTATGGTCTATCCACTTGATAATAAAGGGTTAGTTAATGATGGAAATACACTCCTGTATCTTTTTAAAGCACACCTCGTAAAGGCTTCCCATCATTCCAGTACGATATCAAAAATAAAAAAATGTATTCCTGGAAAAATGAAGTGTGGTCTTGCATTTCAACATTTACCCGAATCGATTCACATGGTCAGACGCTATGAAATCATAGGGGAAGAATGTAAAACTAATATAGTAAAATTAATTATGACTGCAAAATGGGGTAATGGGTAAGAGTGGAATTGTCTCTTAAACAGAACTTACCATCAGCAGTACCGTTTCCCTGCATTCAATAAAATGTGGACCAGGGGCAAGGGGCATTTACAAACCAATAAGCTCGGCATGTGCACCCTGATCCGTAACGCGTTTTAGAATGTTGTGAGAATCAATTTTGTCAGGATTGTATTGCACAATGCTAAGATGTGGTGTTTTTTCCGAATTATGAAAACTCACAACGCCATCTAAAGCACGAAGACTCTCTTCTATCGTTTCTCTTTGCTCAGAGCTTAAGTTTTCATCGATATGCAGAGTGATATCAACCAGTTTGATGTCCATGATCCCACCTCATTTATATTATTAGTAGGTTAATAAGCAAAACTACGATTATTACTGTAGTTATTCCCTGGGGATATCAAATTAAGT
>JAPVVU010000395.1 GCA_028571885.1 Gammaproteobacteria bacterium
AATATAGCAGCATACTGAAGACTACAGTACACGAATAAGTCTATTTGACCTATACCGGCCATTGAAGTGATGTCTATTGAATTTTTTATTTCCAGATACCATCCATTCAAAGTAATCGAATGATTGTATTTTGGTGGGTTTTGCTTATAGCAGGAACGAATGGTGCAAATCAACAACTTAAACCCCCTTTATCCCCCTTTGAAAAAGGGGAGGTGAAAAAACAGCAATAAACGGATGGACACTGACCAGAGATTGAGTGTTAATGCATACCATAGAGTCTGAAGTACAATTCATTACTATTAACCAGGTCTTTGTGAGTACCATCGGCAATGATCTTGCCATTATCAATCACTACAATTCTATCTGCCTGTTTTACTGCGCTGAGTCGATGAGCAATAATCAAGGTAGTTTTATCTTTAAGGTATGTTTGCAGAGAGACATGCAGATTATTTTCAGTTTCCGTATCAAGCGCTGAAGTCGCTTCATCAAGAATAATGAGTTTAGGCTGGGTCAAAATCATACGTGCGATGGCCAGCCGTTGCCTTTGCCCACCCGACAGGCGAATTCCCTGACGTCCAACCATGGTATCCAATTGTTCAGGTAATTTTTTTACTGTGGTGTCAAGCTGGGCAATTTCAAGCGCTTGCCAGAGCATCTCATCCGTTAAATCAATGCCTAAACACAGATTAGCGCGGACGGTGTCATTAAACAGAACAGGCTGTTGTAAAACAGCAGCTGTATTTTCCCGAACCTTGTCAAAGCCTATTTGTGAAACAGAGACGCCATCAAAATAAATATCACCTGATTCGACAGGGTAAAGTCCCAATAAAATTTGAATTAAAGTTGATTTACCACCACCGCTGGGGCCGACTAATGCCAACTTTTCACCTTTATTAATGGTGAGGGAAAGGTTGTTTAGAATATGCTCATTGTCAGAACATGTGTTCTCATCTGGAATCGTGAGAATCGATTTATCCTGACTAGTTATTGTTTGGGGATATTTAAAACAAATATTTTTAAGTTCAATTGAAATAGTTTTTTTATTTTCAAAGGGGTCTATTTTACAGGGAATCATTTTTTCCTGTTTTAGAGCAAAAATTTTATTTAATCGATTAATCGACGCTTTTGCACTGAAATAAGCATATTGGATATTTAACACTTCCTGAACAGGTCCCATCATGTACCACAGATAGCCAAAGACCGCGAACATCAGACCAATGGATAAATCCGATGTGAGTACCATAATCATACTGACTGCGCGAAAGACATCAAAGCCAAATAAAAAAACCACATGTGATAGTTGACCGGCTGCATCGGTCTTCCATGAATAAGCGATGGAATATTTTTTTACCTGACTGGCCTGATCAATTAAACGTTGAATATAATGTGTTTCACGATTTGCTGCACGTATTTGATGAATCGCATCCAGTGTTTCTACCAAAGCCTGTTGGAATAGGGCAATGGCATTATTTTCTCTGAGCTTTAAATTTTTGACTTTTTTGCCCATTCGGATGGTAATAAAGACCACTAGCGGATTAAAAATTAAGAGGATCAGACCGAGCTGCCAATCTATCCACAACAGGACAATTGCAGTGCCGATGATTGACAGGACGGCAACAATGAATTTACTGATAGTGACACTAATAAATTGATCAACGACTTCAATATCAGTAACAAAATGTGAAGCAAAACCACCACTACCAATGGTTTCATATTCGCTGATGGCAATTTTCTTCAGGTAGAGTGATAATTTTTCTCGCATTTTTAAGGTAATTGATTTAGCTAAAATAGTAAATATTCGCATTTGCCATACATTAAGTGCCACTGAGCATAAACGCAGTAATACGGAAAACATTAAGGCAGTGATTATATAGAAGATGGCTGATTGCCAACTCAGGGGCAAAAATGTATCCATCATTGAAAGTGCCGTTCCAGGCTTATCCAGCAGTACTTCATCTACCATTAAAGGTAAAATTAAAGGAATGGGAACTGAGAGCAGGGCCGCCATTATGGCAATGATATTGGCATAAATCAGCGGTTTCTTGTATTCAAATGCAGAGGCGATAATACGATTAAAGGAAAAAGATTCTTTTTCTTGCTGCACTTGATTGGTTTCTTGATATGTTTCCTGGATTAAGTCAACGCTCACACTTACGCCTCATCAGAATGTTTTTTACTATATAACTCATAAAGAGCCTGGATATGCTTGACATAGGTGACTGGTTCAATGCCCCGAACATAGCCATAGCGTGCCTTTTTATAATATTTTGGTTTTGACAGCAATAAAAATGCTTTTTCAACATTTCCAAACCAGCGATCGGGATTGAGTCCTTGTTTTTCAGCAAGAATTCTAGCATCTTTAAGATGTCCAAGTCCCGCATTGTATGCTGCTAAAGTGAACCAAATCTGCACGTCAGCGGGTAACTCATTGGATAATTGTTCGTTAATCCATCTCATGTATTTGAGACCTGCGCGTAAACCGTTATGAGGTTTTTCCAGATCACTGATAGCGACCTCTCGGGCAGTCCTGGGCATCACTTGCAATAGACCTTTAGCACCTGCCCAGGATTTTGCTTTTGGATTAAACTGGCTTTCCTTGTTAACCTGAGCGGCAATAAGACGCCAGTCAAAATCATATTCTTTGGCAAGTGATTTGATCAGTTCATCATATTCAGAGATTGTTTTATTGTTTATATCACGTTTGCCGGCATCAAATAGTTTGCGTGAATTTTTAAAATATTTATTGTAAGTTACATTATAAAACAACTGTTTATATTCTTTTTTTATAAACTTGTTTAACTCGGAAATGAGTTGGTTGTCGGTTTTTCTAACAAGCCATCGCTGGCCGTGTTCACCGGTTAAAGGAAGGGAAGCTTTTAATTCACTATGCCAGCTTTGTTCAATGGCGATGATATTTGAATCTGTTAAAGTTAAATCATATTTTCCCTCAATAACGTTTTTGATAATTTCTTCAGTTTCCATGCTTTCAGGAACAGTCTCAATCGAAAAATTAATATTTTCGGATTTTAATTGATCCTGGAGCTTTTGCAGCGTGTTCCAG
>JAPVVU010000396.1 GCA_028571885.1 Gammaproteobacteria bacterium
CAAGAACTAAAAAAACTGCATAGAAAAAAACCAAAAGTGACCAATAAAATGATTGATATTGCAATAGAAAATGCACTTGATCATAGACAGCATTTCGAGAGTTGGTTTATTAAGATAAGGACAGCATTTAAAAAAAATTCCTATCTTTTTGCACCTCTAACATTATTTTTCTAAGGAGTGTTGTTTTGCCCTGGCCTCTTTGTCCTATGATAATATAATGCTGGTTCGGCACGTCATAATCAGCATTTTTTATATCTTCAAAGGCATCATCAAACTCATTATTTCTGACAACAAACTTCGACAAGAACTCTTTTTCATCTATCTCATCAGGAGTATACTTATATCTTGAGTAATTAGTTGGCGACATTTTTATTCCACCACATTCTAAGTATTGGAGAATTAAATCGATACACTTTTTTGTCATCATTATTGTTAATATATCCATCATAAATAAGTGAGTGGATTATCTCTCTTGCATCATCTTCACAAAGTGAATGCTTGGCTGCAATATTGGTAATCTTTAAAGATTCCATACTTTTATTTTCAGATATAATATTTGTGAGCTTAAACTGATTTTAAGCAGCTATTTTCTGATTTTGCAAACTGCACTCAAATTCAGCCAGCAACATTGGTTTTCCTGTGCGAATATAACAGACCAGGCTCGCTTTAAGGAAACGGTGAAAGGAAATACCTCTTAACTGACACGTCATGGCAATCGATTGAATACAGGCATAGGCTTTGACTCCCTCAGCAGACATACTGCCACCTGACATCTTCCGTTTCACAACGCCTTTTTTGATAATGTATTCACCATAGTTGTTATGGTGTGGTGCATCATCATGCTTGATGAAGATCAATATATGCTCCTTCTGGCGATGAACCTTTTTTATCACTGCCTTCAGTGTATCATTGGGATTTTTCCATTTTAATAATTCGTCAAGCCTCTGCTCAAGCACCTTTAAACGCCGATGAAAAACCAGCTCACTTAATTCTTTGCGAGTTGCCTGTAATTTCTCTCCATCCCTGATGATTTTTCGTAGCTTCAAATAGAATGTCATAATAGAGCGATAGTGTGGATATGCCTCAATGAATTTTCGTATTTTACGAAAGATATGTGCCATGCAGGTTTGTCGATCACAAACAATTTTCGTATAAGCGTGCCAACCATCCACAATCAATATGCCGAGAAAGATGTCACCCAGGCGCTTTTCAACAACCGCAGCTCCTCGTTTTTTGTCCGCCCAATAATAGGCGCTTCGCTCATTGGCGAATATCCATAACCACCAGAGCTTCCCTTTAACCCGCCATCCCGTTTCATCAGCCCATATTTTTGTTCCTTGTTTGACATCGTGTAATATTTCTTCATAAACAGGTTGCATAATGTTGCTTAACCGGATCATGCTTTTTGAAATACCTGAAGTTGATAGCTTCAGTGTTTTGAAATCGATAAAAAAAGCCCTGATTTTTGGAAAAGACAGAGCACACATCACCCACAAGTAAGCCATTTTTATCATTGTGTTGAGGCCAATGTCAGAACCTGGTAATGCCTTTTCAGAGGTTGAAGAAACCATCTTCTTACAATGGTTGCACCATTTGGATTCAGTCACTTCTTTAAATACAGTCGTTTTCTCTTCAGGAGGTGGAATATCTTCTACGATACGACCATTATCCACTCGGCCTTTTTTTTCATCCAGTTTATTACCACAGTCCGGGCAACAATCAAGGGGCGTTAAATGGGTTGTATCCGGTGTGGTATTAGATTTTCCCTTGTTACCACAACCGGTTCTTTTTTTCCGCTTACTCTTTTTTGTCTTTTTACGTCTCTTTTTGGGTTTTGGATTGCCGTCTTTATCCCACTCCGGTTTTTTTGAAGTCGGCTCGTTAGCGCTTTTGTTAATGTCTTTGATCGTTTGCTCATCCTTTTCTTTATCTATCTTGTTTTGCAATTGGATGAGTTGTTCCTTCAGTTCAGCTATCTGCTTGTCTTTTTCCTCAAGCTTAATGCGTGCAATTTCTTCGGCTTCCCACTGTTCGTACAGAATTTCGATCAGCTTATTTTTGGACAGTTTATCCAGTGAACCCAATGAGGGGGGGCTATGGTAATTGACGGCAGAGGTCGTCATACCGTTAACTCATTTCCTTCGCTTCTACCGCCATTATTGCCGCTAACAGAGTGAGCCGTTCCGCTTTAGGGAGTGCTTGATAATTCTTTGCCCAACGTTCGGCCTTACGCTTTATGCGTTGGCGGTCGGTGAAGTTCTTACCTGCATAAGCGATCCAATTGACACGATCGATGTCATAGTTGTACCAGAGCTTTTCAGTGCGTGGGCCACCCCGGGTCATTGCCTGTAATTCCATACAGTTCCAACACTCCAATTGCTCGTCATATAACGCAGAGGGATAACCAGAAATGATTATATGGCAAGGAAGAGACTTGAGTAGATCAAGCAACTTTAAATGATCTTGCAGAGTGTATTCATATTGATAGCGACGTTTCGATGTGCGTGTTTCTATTAGGTAAGGCGGATCACAATAAATTAATTCTGAGCCAGTAAAATTATATTCTCTCAAATAGTCATGAGCACTGGTATTGATTTTTTGTACAGGATAATCACAGTTAAATGCCTTCAATGGCTCAGGATCGATATCTATGGCAATATTATTCTGGCTCGGTGGCTTCCTTTGCATAACAATCCCACCACCCAAATGGGTTTCTATGAAAGTGTCATGTGGTGGCATCATAGCGATAATATTTTGATACAAACCTGATGCTGCTTTGGAGCCGAAATAACCCGTCATGTCATTACCTATATGAGTTTCATGAGAGTCAATAATAGCTGTGTTTATCTATGTTGTCAAGTGGGAGAGTTACAGAAAAACAGGGATTATCAGGTGAGTTGGCACTATTGCAGGATTGATAATCGAGTGGACAGAGCGCATTTTATTTGTCATTATTCTGAATGTTAACTTAAAATCAGTTTAAGCTCACTCCCATTCTATGTCGATTATTTCTAAAGTAGTTTAGCTCAGTGGCTAACTTCTCATTATCCGG
>JAPVVU010000397.1 GCA_028571885.1 Gammaproteobacteria bacterium
ACTGCCATCCCGAACTTCTATTTTTTTGTGTATATAAATTACTTTTTTAGGCGTCTTTATCGTCCGGGTTCCAATGTTTAACAGTGTATCGACGAAGGGTTTTGCACTACCATCCATGATAGGCAGTTCGTCACCATCTACTTCAATTTCAATATTGTCAATGTGACATAGTTGTAATGCCGCCATCAAATGCTCAACTGTTGATACAGAATGACCATGATGGTTTGATAAAACAGTCGATAAAGTAGTATCAGTGACATTGTTCCATCTGGCGGGAATCAATGATTGATGATAAGGAACATCTTTTCGTCTGAAGAATATGCCTGTGGCTTTTTCACAAGGTTTCAATGTGATGCGTGATTTTATTCCACTGTGTAATCCCAGTCCAACAAAACTGACTGATTGTTTCACTGTGCGCTGGAAGATAGTATGAGTATTCATAGTACTTTTGTAAACGTAAGCACTGATAAAGTTATTGAGATAGTTATCGTGTAATCGAACCAGGTTTCTTTCATCAATGCTTCCTTTATTTAGAGTGCTTATGATAAAACAACTGAGTTTCACAAAAATTTCTTCATGTATTTATAATGTTACAAATTGTTTCAACTGTATAAAAGAGTTTTTTTGATGTTTGAAGTGGTCAGTTCCATGATCAAAATTAAAATCAATTATTGTGAATTTCATATCCAACTTGCATTAGACCGATAAAGGTTGACAATCTTACGTTAAGGGTAGATAATTATCTTACGTAAACGTAAGATAAGGAGCATGCTATGCAGGCTACAGATATAATGATTCATGTCAGTAATAATTTAAATCTTGAACAAAAACAGTTAGTTGAAAACCAACTTAGAGAAATAGATGGGGTTATTGCACCACGTTTTAATACCGAGCACTTGCTTTTGATTTATTTCAACCTGGATAAAACAAAGTCATCGGTTTTACTTAATATGGTTAAGTCGATAGGATATCAGGCTCAACTTGTTGGAATATAGCTGTTGGGATATAGCTTAGGGCATAGTATAAGTAATGGCGAAAAATAACTATAAAATTGGTGAAGTAGCAAGCCTGCTTGCTACTTCAATTCGCACTATAAGATATTATGAAGAAGAGGGGCTTTTAACGCCTATCAGAACTCAGCGCGGCACTCGTCTTTATTCAGAGCATCATATTGCTCGATTAACCATTATTTTACGGCTGACAAAATTGGGTTTTTCTATTGAAGCCATCAGAAAAATAGCAGAAATAAGGGAAAAGAGTCAAACAGGTGATGAAAGTAGTTTTCAGATGGAACATCACCTAAAAGAGGTTCTGGATACTATAGGTGATCAAATAAGAGAACTTGAAAGCATCAGTGTTGAAATTAACGATGCACGAGATGTTATTTCGGGGTGCAATGGATGTTCCAATCGTCCAAGTAGCAAAGGGTGTCCAGATTGCCCTGTGAGGAAAAAACTTGATAATATTGAGTTATTGAATTTAGTCTGGGATACGGAATAAAATTAACCGCTTACAAGGGGAAAAATAACGTGTATTCAGGTAGTTGTCTTTGCGGCGCTGTGCAATTTGAAATCAAAGGTCAGATTAGTCAGATAGTACATTGCCATTGCTCACAATGCCGAAAAGCTCAGGGGAGTGCTTTTGCAACCAATGGAATCGTAGCGTCACGTGGCTTTAAAATATTGTCAGGAGAAGACAAACTGACGGCTTATGAATCCACATCCGGGCAGAAAAAATACTTCTGTAAAATTTGCGGTTCTCCTATTATGAGCAAGTCAAAATCAAAGATGGATCAGGTGCGTATACGATTAGGGACTATATCTTCTGATGTGACAGAGCGGCCAATGGCACATATCTTTGTGACCTCAAAGGCGAACTGGGAAGATATTTGCGGGGATTTACCACAGTATGAATCCTATGAGCCAGGTCGTTGATATGAGTTGCACAATCGTATTATAGGTATAAAAGAATAAATATGATTTATAAGGGTAGTTGTCATTGCGGTGCTGTAAAGTTTGAAGTTGAAGCACCTGAAAAGATAGTGTCTCAGGATTGCAATTGCAGTATTTGCTCAAAGTCCGGGTTTCTGCATTTAATTGTTCCAAAATCAAAATTTAATTTGCTGCAAGGCGAGAGTAATCTGACAACTTACACCTTTGATAGTGCTGAAGCCAGGCATAAATTCTGCAAAACCTGCGGTATCAAATCATTTTATATTCCTCGCTCAAATCCTGATGGCTATGATGTCAATGTTCGTTGTCTTGAACCACAGCCTGAGGAATTGATTATTGAATCATTTGATGGAAAAAACTGGGAATTGAATGCACATAAATTATCATATCTCAGTAAAGAACCATAAAGTCTAAAAGGTAATGATTGAATCAATCTACAACTACAATAAAATATCATCTCTTTGGGCGACAGGCGGTCAACCAGATGAAGATGAATTGCATGCAATTGGCCAGGCAGGATTTGAGGTGGTTATTAATTTAGGCCTGGATAAAGCGGAATATTCTATCCCGGAAGAAAAAAATATTTTAGCCTTGTACGGGATAAAATATTATCATCTGCCCGTCAGCTTCCAGGCACCGCAAATTAAACATTATCAGGAATTTTCTAAAATACTACATTCAATAGCAGATAAAAAAGTCTTTATTCACTGTGCTGCCAATAAACGTGTTTCGGTTTTTATTGCACTGTATCAAATGATTGAAATGAAACTGCTTTTTCAGGAAGCACAAAAAAAGATACAGTCAATCTGGCAGCCGAATGATGTTTGGGATAACTTTATATCTTTTGTTCTGGCGTTAAAAAAATAGTCAGTTTAGGATCGATCAAGTTTACGATTGATAAAGTTAAGCTATTTTATTTTTAAATAAGCCTCACGACGGCCTAATCGCTCACAATAATCCTGCAATGCTGAAAATTGCTGCAGAATGTCAGGAAACCAGAATAGCAGGTATGCCAGCATAATATCGGCTGTTGAGAATTGCTCACCTAATAA
>JAPVVU010000398.1 GCA_028571885.1 Gammaproteobacteria bacterium
CAACCCACAACAACTTAAATCCATTCAGGCCGTTTTAAAACAAGCGAATTTTGTTGATGGCAAAATATCAGCAGGTGATGTGGCCCAGGACGTTAAGAAAAATGAAGAATTAATTCAGGATAATTCCCCGCAGATGCAATCTCTTAATAATATACTTATGGGCAGCCTGATTAACAATGAGACCTATAAAGCTGCGGTCATGATGAAGAAGATTGGCGCACCCTTTTTAGCACGTTATCGCAAAGGTATGGGCTATGGAGGGCATATTGATAACCCCATTATGGGACAAATGCCGAATATGTATCGTACCGACGTATCAACCACCATTTTCTTAAATGACCCTGATGAGTATGAAGGGGGTGATTTAGTCATTGTGACCCAGTATGGTGAGCATAGAGCAAAGCTTAAGGCCGGCAGTGCAATCGTCTATCCCTCAACAAGCTGGCACTATGTTGATGAAGTCACAGATGGTGAACGTCTGGTCTGTGTGACATGGGCACAAAGCATGATACAGGATACTAATAAACGAGAAGTTCTTTATGAGCTATGGAAAGCCAGAGAAAAAATGCTTAAAGAAAACCCACAGGCTGAAGAAACCAAAGGCGTTGATATCACTTATATCAAACTTATGCAAATGTGGGCAGATACTTGATGTCAGAAAGGGCGAACACATAGGTCTGCCCCTACGTAGGGGCGAACCTATGTGTTCGCCCAGCTTTATTTACTATGTGGGTCTGCAACTTCATCAGCTAAGCTTGCTGGCAGGAATTTCATCGCAGCAACCGCAACTGTTACTAAAAGTAATGTTACTCCAACACCACCCAGACCTAATAAAAATTCAGGTAAAGAAGGCGCATAAGATGCAACAACACCATCATAAAAAGAACTTGTCACTTCCATTCCAGGAAACAAATGCATTGGATAGGCCTGGCCACCGATAATAAGCACATAAAGCTGTGCAAAGCCTCCCAATATAATTAATGCAGAAGCCAGTCCTATCATCGTTCTATTTTTACCCGTTGGTCCATAAAGAAGAACCAGAGGCAAGAGTGAACCGAGTGTAATTTGAACAACCCAAAACAGGAAAGTGTACACGCCGCCGCCGGTTAAGATAAAGAGTGTAATATCTCTATGGTCAGCAGAATACAAGTTAGTGATATGATAAACAACTACAAAATAAAGGACAGCTGCAACAAAGACACCCAGTAGATTTTTTAAACGATTGACAATGTAGTCGCCCAAAACACGTTGCGTATATTTATAAGACCCCATTAGAATTAACAAGAAAAAAGCCAAACCAAATGAGAACGACATGATGATAAACATAGGGGCCAACAAAGCAGAATCATAAGCTTCACGGGCAATCAGGAAACCAAAAATTGAACCGGTACCAGTTGTTAGAATAAGACGCCATATAAAGGCAGCCATACCTGCTTTTTTGGTTAAATTATTATAGGGTCTGTCCATCATAGTCCATAAATAAATACCTACAATACCCATAAAACCAGTGTACAGCAAAATATTCCAGGTAAAGATAGAAACAAAATTAAATTTTGTCATGGCCACAATCAGTCGATCAGGACGGCCCAGATCAAGAAGCAGTACAACTAAACCGCCAGAAAGAAGTGCCATTGCGAGCATTCCTGATAAACGAGCCAGTGGCTTATAAGCAGTTTTGGCAAAGACTGAAGAGATTGAAGCGACATTCAATGCGCCAGATGCTGCAACAATTAAAAAGATAGCAAAGACATGAGGTGTTCCCCATATCACCTGGTTACTCATACCGGTAACCCAGTGCCCATTGTGTTCCATATAATAGGCTGCAAGTACGCCTAAAAGAGAAATAAGTCCAAATAGACCAAGGAATGTATAAAAGCCTTTGGTATTCCCTTCTACTTCAAGAAAGTGTAATTTTTTCATTTTATTTACTCGTTACACCAGGTATTAAGTGGTTAATACTAGTTCTACAAACATTTCTAAGTCATATAAATTTGAACATGACTTAGAAAACATCTAAAAAATCAAATACCCTGGTAATGAACGCCAGGATTCAATTTAAGATCAGCACGAATTTGTTTACCACCATGTTTGGCAAGAATCTTAGAAATGGGGCTTTCGGCATCATTTAAATCACCGAAAATAATTGCGCCATTACTTGCTTCAACACAGGCAGGTTCCTGGCCATGATCAATACGATTAACACACATATCGCAAGACTCAACACAACCTTTGCCGCGTGGAGTACTTTCTTTCTGATCAGTTAACACTTCATGTACAAATGAACGTGCTTTATAAGGACAGGCCATCATACAATAACGGCAGCCAATACAACGATGGCGATCAACAAGAACGATACCATCAGCGCGTTTCATTGATGCACCTGTTGGGCAAACATCAACACAAGGCGCACTTTCACAATGCTGACACATGACGGGCAAAGACATGCTATAACCAGTGCCTTTATTTGTTACTTCGACAATTCGAATATACTGAGTTTTTTGATCATCACGGGATTTTGTTTCATTGCCAAGGCCATGCTCTTTATTACAGGCATCAACACATTTATTCCAGTCAACGTCTTTTGTGGTATCAACTAACATACCCCAGCGAACCTTAGAAGAAGCCCCTTCTTTAAGGGAAAAGTCACTGAGTGTACGAGCATTAGCTGTTTTGTATAACATTATGCCTGGAGCAACTGTTAAACCTGCAGCAGCAACCGAACCAAAAATAAAATTCCGGCGTGAGGGTTCCATCTTTTTGCTACAAGAGTCTGCAGTAGTCTCATCATTGTTTTTATTGTCGATATTAATTGTCATCTGAATTAACCTCAGGGGCAATATTAGCCATATCTTTAGTCGTCAAACTATAGGTACCAGGTACGACATTACTATAGTTAACATCTTTATGATTTGTCAGTGCGTGAAATTCACCGCTGCCTTCAGGAATATCTCTATGACACTGAAAGCAATCTATTGAAACTGCTGCATATTGGTGACAAGA
>JAPVVU010000399.1 GCA_028571885.1 Gammaproteobacteria bacterium
TAGTACAATATAAATGAAAAGTGCGCGAAGACTGCGCTAAAGTTGAGTGTTTTGTGTGGGTATTTTAAGTGCTTGAAAAATATAAAGAAATGGTGCCCAGACCTGGAATCGAACCAGGGACACAGGGATTTTCAGTCCCTTGCTCTACCGACTGAGCTATCTGGGCAACGGTGTTGCGAGTGGTGCTTGTGTTTCAATGGCGTGTATTCTGTCGTTTTTGCCGGTTTCTGTCAAGAAAAAAATGAAATAATTTAGGCTTCTTCTATTCTGAATAAGAGGCAAAGAAAACCAGAGCCTGCTTTTTCTGCTTTAAAGAGAAAGCGGTGGCTCTGGATTGGGTCTTATTCACTATTTAGTGTGTTATTTAGAGCGGCTTATTTAGGGGCTACGTTATTTAGGAGCGACATAGTCGTCTGGTTTAGCGGCGACTTCATCACTGAAAAAGAATTTGTCCATTTCTTTTTCTAAAAACTTGCGGTGTTCGGGATCAATCGGAGACAGGCGGTATTCATTGATCAACATGGTCTGATGCTGTACCCAGGAGCCCCATGCTTCTTTAGAGACATTATCAAAAATTCGCTTGCCCATTTCACCAGGATAAGTGATTCGTTCAAGGCCTTCGGCTTCTTTTCCTAGTTTTATACAATTTACCATTCGAGTCATGTTCGTACCTTTAATCTTTTGTGCTGTTGTTTGGCTTATGTATTGGCATTTTAAAATATAGTTCAGGCCAATTGTGATATTAGTTTTGTAATGGGGGTAGGCATTCCTAATTTCAATGGTTTTTTTCTGTTGAACCAGATGAAATGATTGTCATCCATTATCTTCGATGGGATTTCAACCTGAATGTGAACAGGGGTAATTTGCAGATGAAAATGGCTGAAAGTATGCCTGAATTCATTGGAAAAAAGCATTTCATCATTTTGAGTATACTGATGTTTATCGAGCCATTGTTCAATTTCAATGGCGGTTTCACATTGCGGAAATGACCATAAGCTTCCCCATATGCCCTGTTCAGGGCGTTTTTCAAGTAATATTTCACCTTTGTTGGTGGTTAACATCAGTAAGTAGGCATTTTTAACCGGCATCTTTTTTTTGGGTTTGGAATGAGGGTATTCGGATATTGCCTGATGCAGATAAGCTTCACATGCATTACTGAGAGGACATTGCCGGCATTGTGGTTTTGTCCGGCTGCAGAGGCTCGAACCTAAATCCATCATGGCCTGATTAAAGTCGTCACAGCGCTTTTCAGGGGTTATGGTTTCAGCAAGTGACCAGAGTGTTTTCTGGGTTTTTGAGTGACCGCTCCAGCCCTGAACGCGATAATAACGGCAGAGAATACGTTTTACATTACCATCAAGAATGGCATGATGCTGTGCTTTGGCAAATGAAAGAATGGCACCAGCGGTTGAGCGGCCAATGCCTGGTAATGACTGGAGCGCTTCACTGGAATCGGGAAACTGACCGGCATGTTGTTCGGCAATAATTTGCGCTGTTTTATGTAAATTACGTGCTCTGGCATAATAGCCCAGACCAGTCCAGAGATGCAGGACATCATCCTGCGGTGCTTTTGCTAAGGTACTGACATCAGGAAAATGCTGCATAAATTTTAAATAATAGGGGATCACTGTTTTTACCTGAGTCTGCTGCAGCATAATTTCAGATACCCAGACTCGGTAGGGCGTTTTGTTTGCCTGCCAGGGGAGATCTTTTCTGCCGTGTTGATCAAACCATTGGAGTAATCGCTGAGCAAATGAATTGTTGGCTTGTTTAGTGATGATAAAACCTGTGTTATTCAGTGTATATAAAAAGCCGGGTTGACCCCGGCTTTATGATGAGAAATTAGAATGTGACTTTTTAAATTTATTTAGAACTTAAATAAGCCTTTAAATTTCTCTCCATATTTTTCTTCCAGTTTTTCATTGATTTTTTTCTCAATTGATTTTTTCACTTCCTGTTCCACAACTTTGCTTATATTTGCTTTTTGAGATAATTCTGAAAACTTACCTTTAATGGTATAAGGGATTTCCTTTCCTCTATAGTCTGTGCCCTGTGATGTCTCATCAATTTTCAAGCTGTTTAATAATTTAATGGATAATGTATAGTCCATATATTCTTTAGGCAGATCAGCATAGCCTTTGCCTGTTAATTCCATGGCAGGTGATTTGCTGGCGAGATCATTATTGCGGACAACGCCATTTTTAACATTGAATGTTCCTTTTAATTCAGTAAATTCAGTGTTTTTTTCCTGAGAGCTGGATGGTGCTACACGGCCTTTTAACAGTGCGTCTGCTTTTCTAAGGGTGTTCAAAATATCCAGTTTCTTTACTTTGCCATCAGTTATGAGCAGATTTATTTTGCCGTTACTATTTTTGACCAGACGATCTTTGTCATTGCCAAGGGTGGTAATATTGGCTGTAATATTTGCAGCGCCGGTAAATTCCTGACTACCGGTTGTGTCCTGCAATAAATCACCAATCTGGACATTTCTCAATTCATTGATGATTTTTAACTTGGGTGTTTTACCTCGGGCATCAATGTCGGTCTTCAGGTTAATAGTGCCTTTATATAGATTGGCCTTTAATGGTGCTAATTGTACCAGGCCATTTTTTCCCTTTAACACAATCACCACATTACTCATCTTGGCACCACCGGCAATAAACTGGGCAATGGCTAATTTACCACTGAGGTTTAATTGACGCAGCATCTCAACAGGGAAAATAGGTGCTTTTGAGGTGGGGGCTGGAGCTGCTTTCTTTTGAGTTGATTTTTTCGCAGTCGCTTTTTTTGCAGTTGCTTTTACTTGAGTGGATGCCTGCTCTGCAAGCGCATAATAATCCAGGTTTAACTGGTTTAAAGTTAAATCAAATCCATAGTGTGGTGCTTTGAAATTTTTGATAGAGGCTGTCCCTTTAAGAGAGGTATCATCAAGATTAGCTTCTAATGAACTGATAGTAACAGCATTGCTGTCACCCTTAAA
>JAPVVU010000400.1 GCA_028571885.1 Gammaproteobacteria bacterium
CTACCTGTTGATGGCGGCAATGATAGAGTAGTTTAATGCAGTAGAAAAGTTTACAATCCTTATTGTAATTAATAACTCAGTTCATTTAATTTTTAAAATCTATTTTTTTAAATAACATGGAAAACGGTAATAATATTTATGACCTATTTATCACGTAAAAATACGCTACACAAATCAGCATTCTCTCTTTCCAGCAGAATTCTTTTGGGAGCAAGCACTCTTCTCTTTTCTCAGTTGGCTTTTTCTGATGCAACGGTTGTTTATGAACAAAACATCGGCACACAAAAATCGCTTAACAGCATGGCGATCAAGGATGGCAAAATTCGCTTCACGCCACCCAATCAAAACAAAAACTACAGTCTATATGATAGTAAAACCGGTGAACTGATACACGTAGATGTCGCTCAAAAAAAATATCTGGCCATGGATGAAAATGACATTGCTGAGCAGGCCAATAAAGCTAAAAAACAAATGGATGCCATGCGTCAAAACATGATGGATAGAATGAAAGATATGCCTCCTGAGCAGAAAAAACAGGTCGAACAAATGATGAACAATCATCTTGCCCGGGTTGAAGCTCAGAAAAATCCAGCCAAAGTTGAGCAGACAAAAACATCCCGGACTGAAACCGTTGCCGGTATTCAATGCACGGTGCACGAGACTTATATAGAAGGCGTTAAAAGTAGTGAATTATGCATAACAGCAGCAGACAAAATGGGACTGGACAATCAAGATGCAGAAGCTCTCATGGCGATGCAGGAGTTCATGAAGCGCATGCAGAAAGTGGCTCAAACTATGATGGGGAGCAGTGCGGCAAATGCTGATATTCAGGGAATTCCATTACATACAAAACTCTTTGCCCCGGATGGTTCCATTAAACTTGAAACACGCCTGGCCAGTATTTCAAAGGACACGATTAGTAGTGAAAAAGTTTCCATACCTGCTGATTATACTTCAATGAAAATGCCTGCAGTGCCTGGTATGAAATAAGTGTTAGGTGCCAGGTGTTAGGTCTTTCGACTTAACACTTAGCACTATAATCTTAACCTGCTTTTTTCTCCATCATCTCCTCACTCTCAACAATTGAAAAATATTGATTCATACCATTTAACAGAGCCCTCAGCGAAGCACTGATCACGTCCTTATGTTCTGCAATACCAGTATAAGACTGGCCTTCAACCTGTAAACGAATAAAACTCATTGCTCTGGCATCACTACCGGGCTGCATAGCATGTTCGTTATACTCAACAATGTTTATTTGTCGATTAAAATAATTGCCCAGAGCTTGAACAAAAGCATCTAAAGCACCTACACCCTGCCCCGTCAGTTGGGCTTCTTGATCTACATTCAGAATATTGACAGAAATTTTTTCCTGATGGTCCACCTGTTGAGTGATCTCATAGGACATTAATTGCCATCCCCTTACTGAACCAGTAGCAGAACTACTCATACATTTTTCCTGAAAAAGCTTAACAATCTCATCAGCACTGACTTCATGCCCTAATTTTTCTGCATAACGTTGTACATGCTGACTAAATTCAACCTGTAACCATCTGGGGATCTGTATCGATAATGCCTGTTCCAGAATATAAGCAACACCACCCTTTCCAGACTGACTGTTAATACGAATCACCTCCTGATATGAACGGCCTAAATCAGTCGGGTCAATGGGCAAATAAGCAACTTCCCACTTATCCCCTTCCTGATAAACCTTCATACATTTATTAATCGCATCCTGATGGCTGCCGGAAAAAGCCGTAAAGACCAACTCGCCTATATAAGGATGACGTGGATGCACCGGCATTTGTATTAACTCACTCACCTCATGGCTGATCATCTGGATATCAGACAAGTCCAGTTGCGGATCAATACCCTGACTATATAAATTCATTGCCATAGTGATAATATCCATATTGCCGGTACGTTCACCATTACCTAATAACGTCCCCTCAACCCGCTGTGCGCCCGCCAGGCAGGCCATCTCAGCAGCAGCAATCGCACATCCGCGATCATTATGAGTATGCACACTGATAATAACGGCATCACGATGAGCAATATGCCGACTAAACCATTCAATTTGATCAGCATAAACATTGGGCATAGACATTTCCACTGTCGATGGCAAATTAAGAACCACGGGATTTTCAATACTGGGTTGCCAGATATCATTCACCGCATTACAAATTTCCACCGCGTAATCTAATTCGGTGCCGGTAAAACTTTCTGGCGAATATTGAAACCGCCATTGAGTCTGAGGCTGATCATTGGCGCATTGTTTGATAATTTTAGCAGCTTCAACCGCGATTTTAATGATACCTGCTTTATCTAATCCGAAAACTTGTTCTCTTTGCACCTTAGATGTCGAGTTATAAAGATGCACGAGTGCCTTTTTGGCTCCATTCAATGCCTGGAAAGAACGTTGGATAAAAGACTCTCTTGCAGGTGTCAAAACGGCAATGGTGACGTCATCCGGGATGTGTCCGCCATTGATCAATTCCCGAACAAAATCATAATCGGCCTGGGATGCAGATGGAAAACCCACTTCAATTTCTTTAAAGCCCACATTAAGCAATAATTTAAACAGAGTCATTTTCTGCTCAACTGACAACGGTTCAATCAATGCCTGATTACCATCACGCAGATCAACACTACACCATTTTGGTGCCTGCACAATAACATTATTGGGCCACTGTCTTTGCGGCAAATTAATCGGCTTAAAAGCCTGATATTTTTTATGATTAAAAGATGAATTTGGCGTACTCATTGTCTCTGGTCCCTGGCTTGTCCTAAAAAATGTAAATAGATTCACTAACCAGTAGTATACAAAAAAGCCATTAACATTAGATTGTTATTTTTATATCAAATTAGTATTTTTGGCAATATCTGACTAATTTATATTAAAACATTGAAATATTATGCTATATTATTGGTATGAAGTTAAATAAAATGGATCA